>JAIUOX010000182.1 GCA_020160955.1 Pseudomonadota bacterium | reverse complement strand
CGTGAACCTCGGCACGCTGCTCAACACCGGCAGCCTGCAGGGCGCGGTCGTGAACGGCGGCCAGCTCACCAACAACGGCACGATCACCGGCAACGTCACCAACACCGGAGGGGTCAGCGGCACCGGTACCATCGTCGGCAACCTGTCGAGCAGCAGCTACGTCGCGCCCGGCAACCCGCTCGGCACCTTGACGGTGACCGGCACCTACACCCAGACCGCCGCCGGAACCTTCATCGCCCAGGTCGGCGGCAGCGGCCAGGGCAACCTCCTGAGCGTCGGCGGCGCGGCCAGCGTGGCCGGCGCCCTGCAGCTCGGCGTCCAGCAGACCACGGCGCTGGCGGCCCGCTCGACCTATCGCATCATCGGCGCGACCGGCGGGCTTTCAGGGCGGTTCGGCTCGATCACCAACAACTATCCGTTCCTGCAGCCGAGCCTGTCCTACGACGCCAACAATGCCTACCTGGCCCTCCAGGTCGGCGGCTTCGCGGCCGCGGCGGGAACGCCGACCCAGGCCGCGGTCGGCGCGGTTCTCGACGCCAACGTCAACACCGCGAGCGGCGACTTCGCCCAGGTGC
This sequence comes from Pseudomonadota bacterium, assembly GCA_020160955.1. GTDB lineage: Bacteria > Pseudomonadota > Alphaproteobacteria > Reyranellales > Reyranellaceae > Reyranella. The sequence goes on along the minus strand of JAIUOX010000182.1, from coordinate 5,404 downwards.
TGAGCGCGCTGGCCACCGGCGTGCAGGGCCCCGCGGCGGCGCAGTACGCACTGCAGTCGATCTCGGGCAACAACTACGCGGGGTTCGCCAGCTCGCTGGTGCTGGGCGCGCAGTCGCTGATGAACAACTTCGCGGGCCAGGCTGGCGGCGGCGCCCCGGCCGGCACGCGCGTCGCCCTGGCCGAGGCCTGCGAGGTCGCGTGCGACACCGCGGCCCCGGCGCGCTGGGGCGCATGGGGCGGCGGGGTCGGCAGCCTGGGCAGCCTCGGCAGCGGCGCCGCGGCGGGCGCCGTCACCTACAACAGCGGCGGCTTCGCGGCCGGCCTCGACCGGCAGGTCACCGAGACGCTGCGGCTCGGCATCACCGCCGGGACGTCGGCCGGCACGCAGTGGGTCTCGGGCTTCGCCGGCCAGGGCCGGACCGATACCTTCAACGCCGGCCTGTACGCCAACCACGCGTCGGGACCGGCCTACCTCGACGCGCTGGCGGGCTATGCCTACTCCAACAACCAGATGTGGCGGACGATCGCCCTGACCGGCCTGCCGATGCGCACCGCCTACGGCCAGGCCGGCGCCAACCAGTGGTACGGCCAGCTCGAGGGGGGCTGGCGGTTCGATCTCGCCGCCGCCTGGCTCACCCCGTTCGCGCGGCTGCAGGCCTACACCGGCACCCTGGGCGCCTTCACCGAGACCGGCGCGCAGTCGCTGAACCTGTCGGTCGCCGCGCAGACGACGAACTCGCTGCGCTCGGTTCTCGGTGCCCAGCTCGGCGGCAGTATCGACCTCGGCTGGCGCGATCGCCTCGCGCTGCAGCTCCGGCTCGGCTGGAGCCACGAGTACGCCGATGTCGGCCGGCCGGTGACGGCGACGCTGGCCGGCGCGGCGGCGATGCCGTTCACCACCTTCGGGATTTCCCCGACCCGCGACGGCGCGCTGCTCGGGCTGGCGGCCAGCACCGCCCTCGCCGACACCTCGTCGATCTACTTCCGCTACGAGGGCATCGTTTCCGGCCAGGACAACGCGCACGCCTTCACGGCCGGCCTGCGCATGACCTGGTAGCCGACGCTCAGCCGTCGGCCAGCCGCTTGCCGGTGCCGGGCTCGAACAGGTGGAGGTGGCCGGGCTCGGCGCGGAAATGCCGGCGCTCGCCCGGCTTGGCCAGCACGTGGCCGCCCTGGCGCACCGTCACCAGCTCGCGGCCCGGCCCGAAGCGGCCGTGCAGCAGCGTGTCGGCGCCCAGCGGCTCGGCCAGCTCGACCTCGAAGGCCAGCGGGCCGTTGTCGTCGGGGTGCAGGTGCTCGGGCCGGATGCCCAGCGTCACCGCCGCGCCGCCGGGGATCGAGGCCGGCCGCGGCAGCGCCAGCGTCACCGCCGCACCGCCGTCGCCGCCCGGCAGGGTCACCGACCGGCGGTCCTCGGTCACCGTCGCGGCGAGGAAGTTCATCGCCGGCGAGCCGATGAAGCCCGCCACGAACACCGAGGCCGGGCGGTCGTAGACGTCCATCGGCGAGCCGATCTGCTCGGCGACGCCGGCATTCATCACGATCAGCCGGTCGGCCAGCGTCATCGCCTCGACCTGGTCGTGGGTGACGTAGATCGAGGTGACGTCGAGCTCGCGCTGCAGGCGCTTGATCTCGAGCCGCATCTGGACGCGCAGCTTGGCGTCGAGGTTGGACAGCGGCTCGTCGAACAGGAACACCGCCGGCTCGCGCACGATGGCGCGGCCCATGGCGACGCGCTGGCGCTGGCCGCCCGACAGCTGGCGCGGCCGCCGCTCGAGCAGCGCCGACAGTTCGAGGATCTTCGCCGCCTTCTGCACCCGGCCGTCGATCTCGGCCTTCGACATGCCGCGGATCTTCAGGCCATAGGCCATGTTCTCGTAGACGCTCATGTGCGGGTAGAGCGCGTAGTTCTGGAACACCATCGCGATGTCGCGGTCCTTGGGCTCCAGGTTGTTGACGACGCGGTCGCCGATCGCCACCTCGCCGCCGGTGATGCGCTCCAGCCCGGCGACCATGCGCAGCAGGGTGGACTTGCCGCAGCCCGAGGGGCCGACGATGACGATGAACTCGCCGTCGGCGATCTCCATGTCGATGCCGTGGATGACCTCGACCTTGTTGTCGTAGGTCTTCTTGACGCCGCGCAGGTGGACTTGCGCCATGGGCCTACTTCTCCGTCTCGACGAGGCCGCGCACGAACTGGCGCTGCATGAAGACCACGACCAGTACCGGCGGCAGCATGGCGAGCATCGCCATCGCCATCAGCAGGTTCCAGCTCGGCACCGCGTCGACCACGTTGGCCTGGCGCGAGACGCCCATCACCACCGTGTAGTAGCTCTCCTTGGTGGTGATCAGCAGCGGCCACAGGTACTGGTTCCAGCCGTAGATGAACTGGATCACGAACAGCGCGGCGATCGAGGTCCGGCTCATCGGCAGCAGGATGTCCCAGAAGAACCGCATCGGCGAGGCGCCGTCGACCCGCGCCGCCTCGGTGAGCTCGTCGGGCACGCTGAGGAAGAACTGGCGGAACAGGAAGGTCGCGGTCGCCGAGGCGATCAGCGGGATGATCAGCCCGGCGTAGGAATCGAGCATGCCGAGCCCGGCGACCACGCCGTAGGTCGGCACGATGCGGACCTCCACCGGCAGCATCAGCGTCACGAAGATCGCCCAGAAGAAGGCCATGCGCAGCGGGAAGCGGAAGTAGACGATGGCGAACGCGGCGATGATCGAGATCAGGATCTTCCCGACCGCGACGCCCAGCGCCATGATCATGCTGTTGGTCAGCGTGACGTAGAGCGGCACCGTGCCCGGCCGCTTCTGGTAGCCGTCGACCAGCACCGTCCAGTAGTTCTCGAGCATGTACTTGCCCGGCCAGATCGGCACCGGCGAGCGCAGCATCGTCTCCTGGTCGTGGGTCGAGGCGACGAAGGTCATCCACACCGGGAAGGCGATCAGCACCAGCCCGACGATCACCGTGAGGTGGCTGAGGAAGGTCAGGAACGGGCGGTTCTCGACCATCAGTAGTGGACCCGCCGCTCGATGAAGCGGAACTGCACGAAGGTCAGGGCGATCACCACCACCATCAGGATCACCGACTGGGCCGACGAGCCGCCGAGGTCCTGGCCGCGGAAGCCGTCGTTGTAGACCTTCCAGACCAGGATGTTGGTCGCCTGGCCGGGACCGCCCTGGGTGAGCGAGCCGATGATGCCGAAGGTGCCGAAGAAGGCGTAGATGATGTTGATGACCAGCAGGAAGAAGCCGGTCGGCGAGAGCAGCGGGAAGACGATGTCCCAGAAGCGCTTGGCCGGGCCGGCGCCGTCGATCGCCGCCGCCTCGATCAGCGACTTCGGGATCGACTGCAGGCCGGCGAGGAAGAACAGGAAGTTGTAGCTGATCTGGTTCCAGACGGCGGCGAACACCACCAGCATCAGCGCCTGGTTGCCGTTGATCACGTAGTTGAACTCGATGCCGATCGCCGACAGCGCCCAGGCGATCACGCCGACCGAGGGATTGAACAGGAAGCCCCACAGCACGCCGACCACGGCGGGCGCGACGGCGTAGGGCCAGACCAGGATGGTCTTGTAGACCGAGGCGCCGCGGATCACCCGGTCGGCCATCACCGCCAGCAGGAGCGATACCGCGAGCCCCAGCGAGGCCACGAGGAAGCTGAACACCAGGGTCAGGCGGGCCGAGGCGAAGTAGTTCGAGTCGCTGAACAGCTGCGCGAAGTTCTCGAACCACACGAACTTGGTGTTGCCGCCGAACGCGTCCTCGAGCAGCACCGACTGCCAGATCGCCTGGCCGGACGGCCAGAAGAAGAACACCAGCGTGATGACGATCTGCGGCGCCACCAGCAGGTAGGGCAGCCATCGCTCGTTGAAGGTGACGCGCTTTTCCATGGCTTCAGGTCCCCCTCACCCTGCCTCTCCCCCGCGACGGGGGAGAGGAGACCGGGAGAGACATGCCTGCCTACTTGTTCGCCGCCTCGAACTTCTTCAGCAGTTCGTTGCCGCGCTTCACCGCCTCGTCGAGCGCGGCCTTGGCGTCCTTCTTGCCGGACCACACCGACTCGAGCTCCTCGTCGACGGCGTCGCGGATCTGCACGAAGTTGCCGATGCGCAGGCCCTTCGAGTTCTCGGTCGGCGGGTTCAGGGTGAGCTCCTTGACCGCCATGTCGCGGCCCGGGAACTTCTTGTAGAAGCCTTCCTTCTCGGTCGCCTCGGCGGCCGCCATGGTGATCGGCACGTAGCCGGTCTCCTGATGCCACTTGGCCTGCACCGGCGTGCTCGACAGGTAGCTCATGAACTTGGCGACGCCCTTGTACTCAGCGGCCGGACGACCCTGCAGCACCCACAGGGTGGCGCCGCCGATGATCGAGTTCTGCGGCTTGGCGATGACGTCGGGCGAATAGGGCATCATGCCGATGCCGTACTTGCTGGTGCCGCCCAGCGCCTTGTCGATGCCCGCCGCCGAACCCGACGACGCGATGTGGAACACGCAGTCACCCGCGGTGAACAGCGCCGTCGACTTGCCCTCGCGGCCGCCATAGACGAACGTCTTGTCCTTGGTCCAGTCGGCCAGCGTCTGGATGAACTTGACGCGCGCCGGGTCGTTGAACTTCAGCTCGATGTCGGTGCCGCCGAAGCCGTTGTCCTTGGTGGCGTACGGCAGGTTATGCCAGGCGCCGTAGTTCTCGATCATCGTCCAGGTCTGCCACTGCGGCGTGAATCCGCACTTGGCGCCGGCCGCGACCGCCTTCTTCGCCATCTCGCCGAGCTCCGGCCAAGTCTTGGGCGGCGTGTTCGGGTCGAGGCCAGCCTTCTGCATCAGCTCCTTGTTCCAGTAGAGAACCGGTGTCGAGGAGTTGAACGGCATCGACAGAAGCTTGCCGTCCGGCGTCGAGTAATAGCCGTAGACCGGGCCGATATAGGCCTTCGGGTCGAACGGCTCCTTCGCATCGGCCATCAGCTGGTAGACCGGATAGACGGCGCCCTTGGCGGCCATCATGTTGGCCGTGCCGACCTCGAAGACCTGCACGATGTGCGGCGCCTGCTTGGCGCGGAAGGCGGCGATCGCGGCCGTCAGGGTCTCGGTGTACGAGCCCTTGTAGACCGGGTTCACCTTGTATTCCTTTTGCGACTTGTTGAAGCCCTCGGCGAGGGCATTGACCGTGTCACCCAGATTGCCGCCCATGGCGTGCCAGAACTGGATCTCGGTCTGCGCGAACGCGGTGGACGCGCTCGCCAGCACCGCAGCGGCGGCGACGGAAGACAGTAGAATCCGTGTCATGTCGAACAAACCTCCCAGAATGATTCCCCGGCGATGTATCGTCGGGCCGCAAGACTGCGATGTGTCTCTTTTGTTGCGGTCTGATGACAGTCCACCAAGACTGCGCATCGAACGCAA
>JAIUOX010000009.1 GCA_020160955.1 Pseudomonadota bacterium | reverse complement strand
TCCTACTCGATGGGAACGAAGATGGAATGGCGCAGCTTGCCGTCGATCGCCTTGGAGAAGTGGCCCTTGCCCGAGACGTCCTCGACCAGGATCACCTCGCCGGCGCCGATGATCCGGGTTTCGCCGTCGCTGGCCTGGATGCTGACGCCGGCGTCGAGGTTGATGATGTATTGCCGGCGCGGCGCGGGGTGCCACTCGTAGTCGTAGGTGCCCGGCGTCTGGCGGAAGATGATGCCGGTGGCCGGCAGGGTGGCCGAGGTCTTGCCGCCGCGCCCCTCGTGCTTCCACTCGACCTCGATGTCGCGGAAATGCGTCTCGCCCTTGTCGTCGACATAGAGATTGTGGATGCGCATGTGATTCTCCGGCTTGCCGTTTCCCGGCGGCAGCTTAGAACGAAACCATGCTGAGGAAACCCGTCGAGGCCGCCCTTTTCGACATGGATGGCCTGCTGATCGACAGCGAGGCCGTCTACATCAGGGCCTACCAGGATGCCGCCGCCGAGTTCGGCGTCGCGATCACCATGGACCTGTGCCACGCCATGGTCGGCGTGCCGCGCCGCGAGTGCGAGGAGATGATCCAGGAGCACTACGGGCCGGCCTTCGACGTCCCGGCCTTCCAGCTGTGCTTCCGTCGCCACTCGGCGCGCCACATGGAGGAACGCGTGCCGGTCAAGCCGGGCGTGCCCGAGCTGCTGGCCTTCCTCGGCGCGCGCGGCATCAGGATGGGCGTCGCGACCTCTGCCCAGCGCGAGTCGGTCGAGCGCTACCTCGGCCGGGCCGGGCTGATCGGCCATTTCGGCGCGATCGCCACGCGCGCCGACATCGAGCGGCCCAAGCCGCACCCCGACGTCTACCTCGAGGCCGCCCGCCGGCTGGGCGTCGACCCGACGCGCTGCCTCGCCTTCGAGGATTCGAACATCGGCCTCGAGGCGGCGCATGCCGCCGGCATGATGGCCTTCATGGTGCCCGACATCCTGGCGCCGACCGAGGCCAGCCGCGCCCGCGCCGTGCGCGTCCTGCCCGACCTGCACGCCGCCGTGGCGCTGCTGCGCGAGCACCTCTAGGCGCGCCTTTCAGAGCTACGCTTTCCTCCCCATGCGCCAGCATGGGGAGGTGTCGCCGTCACCGGCGACGGAGGGGTCATGGGCTCACCCGGGTTGCCCATGACCCCTCCGTCCGCTGCGCGGACACCTCCCCGCGCTCACGCGCAGGGAGGACAAACGGCGGCCGCGGGTATAGGCTTGCCTCTTCCACAGGGAAGGAAAACGCCATGGACCAGGCAAAGCCGGTCGCCCGCATCGACGTCATCTCCGACGCGATCTGCCCGTGGTGCTACATCGGCAAGCGGCAGCTCGAGCGGGCGCTCGTGATGCTGGCCGAGCAGAAGCTGCACTTCGCGGTGGCCTGGCACCCCTTCCAGCTCAATCCCGACATGCCGCGCGAGGGCGCCGACCGCGCCCAGTACCGCATCGCCAAGTTCGGCAGCCTCGAGAAGTCGCGCCAGCTCGACGAGCGCATCACCGAGACCGCCGCCACGGTCGGGCTCGACTTCCACCTCGACCGGCTGACCCGCACGCCCAACACGCTGGACGCCCACCGGGTGATCCGGCTGGCCGGCCAGCACGGGGTGCAGGACGGCGTCGTCGAGGCGCTGTTCGAAGGCTACTTCTGCGAGGGTGCCGACATCGGCCAGCGCGACGTGCTGGTCGGGCTGGCGTCCAGGGGTGGCCTGCCCGCGGCCGAGACGGCGGCGATGCTGGACGGCGAGGCCGGCCTGCGCGAGGTCGTGGCCGGCGACCAGATGGCCCGCAACGCCGGCATCTCCGGCGTGCCGAGCTTCGCGCTGGAAGGCCACGTGCTGTTCTCCGGCGCGGTGCCGGCCGAGGAAATGGTCAAGGCGTTCCGCCACGCCTGGGACATCCTGAAGACCCGCGCGGCCTGAGGCCGCGCCCTACTTCTTCGGATCTGGCGCCGGCTCCTTCGGCTGGGCGTCCTTGGGCTGGGCGTCCTTGGCCGTGCCGCCGCGCGTCGCGAAGACCGGCGATGCCAGTGGCCCCTTCACCGTGAACACGTAGTCGATCGTGTCGGTCGCGCCGACGTCGAGCCGCACCGTGGTGTCGGTCACGCCCTCGCGCAGGTTGAAGTCGCCGTCGATCGAGGCCAGCGCGTTCTTGCCCCGCACCGTCTGCTTGCGCAGCGACACGACTTCGTTGGCAAGCCCGAGATCGCCCGCCAGCGCGCTCTGGTGATTGACGAAGCCGGCCAGCATGGCCGAGCCGAAGCCCAGCTCGGTGCTGAAGATGCTGCCGAGCCCGGTGGCGAACGAGGCCATGCCCAGCGAGCCGGAAGCCACCGAGGTGTCGAGGTGACCGCCGATGCGGCCGCGCCCGACCAGCGTGGCGCGCAGCTCGTCGACCGAGCGACCGCCGCCCTGGATCGCGAGGTCGGTGATGTCGACCTTGCCGTCGACCGCCAGCATCAGGTGCTCGTTGCCGAAGCTGTTGCGCCCGGCGGTGCCGCGCAGCAGCTGGCCGAGATCGACGCCGCGCAGGTTGCCCTTGAGGTCGATGGCAAGCGCCTCGCGGGTCGCGTCCACCGTGCCGGCAACGTCGACGCTGCCGCCGTAGGCGCCGGCGGCGAAGCGGCCGATCGTCAGCCGGCCGTTGCGCAGCGTCGCCTCCAGCGCGAGGTCGTCGAGCTTCAGCGCGTCGAACTGGACAGCGGGCGCCTCCAGCGCCAGCGAGGCATCGAGCGCGCGCAACGCCGCGACGTTGATCGGCCGGTCGCCGCCCGGCGCGGCCGCCGGGGCAGGCGCGGCGGGGGCCGCCGCCTGTTGCGGGGCCTGTGACGGGACCTGTGACGGGGCCTGTGAAGCGGCCGGCGCCGGGCCGGGGGCGGCGGCGCGCGACGGCAGGCCCATCACGGCGTTGAGGTCGAGCGGTGCCGGCACGCGCAGCTTGGCCGTCACGTTGGGCCGCGGACCGAGGCTCGCCTCGACGGTGCCGCTGAGCGGCGCGCCCAGCACCTGCAGGTTGCCGTCGAAGGCCGCGCGGGCGGCATCGCCGCGGAACGCACCCTCGACCGTGAGGGCACCGAGGCCGCCGGCGGCCGGCTGGCCGCTCGCCACCGCGACCAGCGGACCGAGGTCGGCGGCCTGCAGGCCGAAGCTGGGAAACTCGAAGTGGAACGTCGGGGCGAGGCCGAGCGTGCCGCTGGCCCGCGCGGTCGCGCCCAGCATCGTCACGCTGACGTCGCGCAGCGCCAGCGAGTCGGCGGTGCCGGACAGGCCGCCGCTGGCCGAGGCCGCGCCGATGTGGCCGTTGGCGAACCACGGCAGGCCGGCATAGGCCGCGACCTTGTCGCCATCGGGGAACGACGCGGTGAAGCTGACGTCGAAGCGCGGCTGGCTGGCCAGCGCGGTGATGCTGCCGCGGGCGTCGATCTTGCCACCCAGCAGGTCGCCGACCTTGACCGCGTTGACCTTGAGCACGCCCGCCTGCAGCGCGGTGTCGGCCTCGATCGCGCGCAGGGTCTGCTGGTTGAGGCGCAACCGGCCGACCCGCGCCTTGAGCGTGACCAGCGCGGCGTTCTTGTCCGCTGTCGTGGCGGCCGGCGGCGGCGCGGCGGCGGGCTTGGTGGCGGCCGGGGCCGGCGCCGGCCGGGGCGCAGCAGCGGGAGCGGTCGGAGCCGGAGTGGTCGGGGCTGGCGGCAGGTAGGGATCGAGGTCGAGCTGGTCGGCCTGCAGCGCCACCGACAGAACGGGCGGCGGGCCGAGCACCAGCCCGGCGCTGCCCGTCGCCTTCTGGCCGTCGACCGTCAGCGCGAGGTCGGGCACCTGCAGCCCGACCGGCACGCCGATCACGTGACCGGTCATCGCGAAGGCCAGCATCCGGTCGGCCGGTACCGGGCGCGTGTCGAGCCCCAGCCACGACAGCGTGTCGCGCAGGCGCGGCCCGGACAGGTCGATCTGGCCGTCCGGCTTCAGGCTGGCGGCGAGCGTCGCACCGCCCGGCAACGACGCCTTGAGCTCGGGCACCGTCAGGCGGCCGTCGTGCAGCTCGATCGCGGCGACGACGTCGCGCGCGCTGCCGTCGCGGTAGGCGAGCTCGGCCACGTCGAGCCGGAGCGAGGCCTCGAAGCGGGAAAACACCGACGGCGGCGCGGCCGGTGCCGGGCCCGCGGCGGCCGGCGGCTTGGTGGCGGGTGGCTGGGCGGCAGGTGGCTGGGCGGTGGGCACCGTTCCCTTGGCGGGCGGCGGCGGGGCCGGCGGCACGGGAGCCGGCGGCACGGCGGCCAACGGCCAGGCGAACAGGCCCGGCTGGTCGAGCAGCGCCAGCCAGCGGCCGAGGTCGAAGCGCGGCATCGAGACCTCGCCCTTGAGCGACGGCACCTTGCCGCCGACCTCGAGCGCCAGCCGGCCGCTGGCGCTCTCGCTGCCGGCGACCAGGGTGAAGGCGTCGAGCGCGACCCGCGTCGGCGTGATGTCGACGGCGCCATCGAACGTGAACCGCTCGATGCTGGCCGAATCGAAGGCCGAGTCGCGGCCGATGGCGCGCACGATGTTGCCGACGAACTCGGTCAGCTCGCCGGTGGTGGCCGAGAGCCGGCCCTTGAAGCTGGCATCGGGGCGCAGGCCGTCGATCCGGCCCTTGAACTCGAGGCGACCGTTCAGGACCTGGAACAGGAAGGACAGGTCCTGGCCCTTCTCGGAGGGCTCGCCGAGCGCGAGATCGACCGACAGCGGGACGCCGTTCACGGTCGCCAGGCCCTTGATCGACAGCGGCCCCTGCAGCGACCCGACCGAGGCCGTGACATCGACCTCGGTCGCCCGGAAGGTCTGCTTGGTCTGCGGGTTGGTGTAGCTGATGGTGCCCTGCACGATGCGCAGTTCGCCGATCGCCAGATGGAAGCCGGAGGCCGGCGCGCCCTCGGGCTGCATCGCGCCCGCGCCGGGCCGGAACTGCCAGTTGGGCACACCGTCGGCATCGGTCTCGAGCACGATCACGGGATGCGACAGGATCAGCCGACCGACCTCGAGCCGGCCCTGCAGCAGGGCCCACCACGACGGCGAGGCGCCGACCCAGCGGACCTCGACCATCTGGGCGCCGACCGCGCCCGGCGCGTTGGCGAAGTGCACCCGCTGCACGCTGAGCCGCGGCCACGGGAACATGCGCAGGCGCATCCGCCCGTCGATCACGAGTTCCCGGCCGGTCGCCTCCTTGACGGCCTGGACGAGCGCCGGCTTCCACACGTTGGCATCGATCATCAGCGGCAGCGACGCGTAGGCGCCGAACAGGGCGCCGAGAACCACCACCGTCCAGGCAAGCCGGCGAAGGAGGCGACGGGACAGGACCATGGCGCGACGATAGCCGCGAATTGCGGCAGCGGCATGCGCGACCAAGCGGCGCGCGGCCGCACACCGGCATGTGATCGGCCGGTCCCGACTCGCGAGATGGTTGCAGTACCATGGCAACTCTCGGCGCCAGCGGGTTGTTTCTTTTGTTTCTTCAATTAGTGTGAGTGACGGACCTGCGTTCTGGTAGTGCCCGAGACGTGGGTGGGACAGGCAGAGACTCCGGAGTGGCCGCGCCGCGGCCGCCCGGGCATGCCCGGAGAATGCGAGCGCCGATGGTGGCATTGAGTTCGGTCGGAACGCGGACGGGCCTGCTGCTGGCGGGCCTGCTGGCGATGTTCGTCGGCCTCGCCGAGCCGGCGCTGGCGCAGAAGCGCGGCGGCACGCTGCGCCTGTTCCATCGCGAGAACCCGGCCAGCCCGTCGATCCTCGAGGAATCCTCGACCACGGCGACCGTGCCGTTCATGCCGATCTACAGCAACCTCGTGACCTTCGACCCGTCGGCGGCGCAGAACAGCGAGCAGTCGCTGCGCCCCGACCTCGCCGAGTCGTGGAGCTGGAACGACGACCGCACCGAGCTGACCTTCAAGCTGCGCCGCGGCGTGCGCTGGCACGACGGCTGGGCGTTCACCGCCGGCGACGTCGAGTGCACCTTCAACCTGCTGACCGGCCGGGCGCGCGACCGGCTGCGCAGCAACCCGCGCGCCGCCTGGTTCGGCAACATCAACTACGTGCACAGCCGCAGCGACCACGAGGTCACGCTTCACCTCAACCACCCGCAGCCGTCGCTGCTGCTGCTGCTGGCGTCGGGACTGACGCCGATCTACCCCTGCCACGTGCCGGTGGCGCAGATGCGCATCCGCCCGGTCGGCACCGGGCCGTTCAAGCTCGAGTCGTTCAAGCAGTTCGACGCGGTGAAGCTGGCCCGCAACCCGGACTACTACCGGCCGGACCGGCCCCTCCTCGATCGCATCGAGTACCGCATCGTCGCCGGCTCGGCGCTGCTGAGCTTCGTCGCCGGCGGCTTCGACATGACCTTCCCGTTCGACGTCAGCACCAACCAGCTGCGCGACGTGCGGCGCCAGTCGCCGCGCGCGATGTGCGAGACGACGCCGATGAACAGCAGCATCCACCTGCTGCTGAACCGCGACACGCCGCCGTTCGACAAGGCCGAGATCCGCCGCGCGCTGACGCTGGCGATCGACCGCAAGGCGATGGTCGCGGCGATCAACGACGGCGAGGCCGATGTCGGCGGCATCCTGCAGCCGCCGCCGGACGGGCTGTGGGGCCTGCCGCCCGACCGCCTGGCCACCCTGCCGGGCTTTGGGCCCGACATCGACAAGAGCCGGGCCGAGGCCCGCGAGCTGCTCGCCAAGGCGGGCTTCGGCCCCGACAAGCCGCTCAAGATCCGGCTGACGACGCGGGCGCTGGCGGCGTGGCGCACGCCGGCGTCGCTGCTGGCCGACCAGCTGCGCGAGGTCAACATCGAGGCCGAGCTCGACATCGTCGAGGGGCTGCAGTGGACGCAGCGGATCGAGCGCCGCGACTACGTCGTCGCGGTCGACAGCACCGCCAACGCCGTCGACGACCCGGACCAGGCGCTGTTCGAGAACTACGCCTGCCGCTCGGAGCGCAACCTCGGCCGCTACTGCAACGGCGAGATCGAGCGGCTGTTCGAGCGGCAGTCGGCGGAAGCCGACCCGGCCAGGCGCCGCGAGATGGTGTGGGACATCGACAGCCGGCTGCTGGCCGACGTCGCCCGCCCGCCGCTGGCCTGGACCCGCCGCGCCACCTGCTGGCAGCCGCACGTCAAGGGCTTCGTCCCGCCGGTCAACAGCATGTACAACGCCTTCCGCTTCGAGGACGTCTGGCTCGATCGCTGATCAGACCAGGACCGCCATCTTCTTCCGCTCGATCAGCTTGAAGTCGATCGCCGCGCCGAGGCCGGGGCCGTTCGGCACGTGCACGAGGCCGTCGCGGCCGACCACGATGTCCTGCTCGAGCCCGTACTTCTGCGCGCCGTCGGGCAGCAGCACCTCGAAGAACTCGGTGTTCCGGATCGACGCGATGACGTGCAGGTTGGCGACGTTGTTCAGCGAGTTTCCGCCGTGATGGACCTCGTAGTTCATGCGGAACGCCTCGGCGAGGTGGGCCGCCTTGACCAGCGTGGTGATGCCGCCCTTCACGGCGACGTCGCCGCGCAGGTAGTCGGTGGCCTGCAGCATGATCCACGGCTGGTAGGAATCGAGGCCGGTGACCGGGTACTCGGTGGCGAGGATCGGGATCGACAGCTGCTGCTTCAGCTTGACGTAGTTGTAGACGTCCTGGTCTGCCAGCGGATCCTCGTACCAGTAGTACTCCATCTCCTCGACCGCGCGGCCGACCCGCAGCGCGGTCGGGAAGTCGTAGGCCCAGGTCGAGTCGAGCATGATCGTGTAGTCGCCGACCGCCTGGCGCACCGCCTCGCAGACCTTGATGTCGTCGCGCCAGCGGGTCGGCGGGTGGATCTTGTAGGCCGCCCAGCCGTACTCCTTGAACTCGACCGCCTGCTCGGCATAGGCCGACGCCGACGGCAGCACCGCCGAGCTGGCATAGGCCGGCACGCTCTCGCGGAAGGTGCCGAGCAGCCGGTGGATCGGCTGGCCCATCGCCTTGCCGACGAGGTCCCACAGCGCGACGTCGACCGCGCCGATCGCCCGCACGCCGGCGACGCGCTGGCGCTTCCACAGGTCGGCGACGATCGCCTCGCGGTGCATCGGGTCGCGGCCCATCACCATCGGCTTGAGGTGCGAAATCAGCCCCTGCCCGTCGGTCGTCGCGGCATTGGCGGCCGAGCCGAGGAAGGCGTGGCCCTCCAGCCCCTGGTCGGTGACGAGCCGCAGCAGGCCAAGCGCGCTGGAGCCCGCGAACTTGGAATGGAAGCCGTACTGGGTCGCGGGGATGTCGTCCCAGGCGAACAGGGTCAGGGTGACGTCGACGATCTTCATGGCGTTTCCTCCCGCTCCGCGCTTCGCGGCGGCCGGCGATCAGTATAGACTCCGGCCATGTCCGACAAAGCCCGGGCCGAGCTGGCCCCCACCGGCGTGCTGCGCGCCGGCATCAACCTTTCCAACTTCCTGCTGGTCACCGGCCGCACCGAGAAATCGGAGCCGGTCGGCGTCGCGCCCGACATGGCCAAGGCGATCGCCGCGTCGCTCGGCGTACCGGTGCAGTATGTCACCTTCAAGTCGCCCGGCGAGCTGGCCGACCAGGCCGGCAAGAACGTGTGGGACATCGGCCTGATCGGCGCCGAGCCGCAGCGCGCCGCGGTGATGACCTTCTCGGCGGCGTACGTCGAGATCGAGGCGACCTACATGGTGTGGGACAACTCGCCCCTCAAGACGCTCGCGGACGTCGACCGCGAGGGCGTGCGCATCGTGACGTCGGCGCGCTCGGCCTATGGCCTGTGGCTCGAGAACAACATCAAGAAGGCGACGCTGGTCCAGGTGTCCGGCCTCGAGGGCGCCTTCCGCAAGTTCTACGACGAGAAGTTCGACGTCCTGGCCGGCCTGCGTCCCGGCATGCTGAAGGACATCGAGACCCATCCCGGCCTGCGCATCATGGACGGCAAGTTCGCCGCCGTGCAGCAGGCGGTCGGCTGCAACAAGCCGGCGACCGAGGGCGCGCGCTACATCGCCGAGTTCGTCGAGAACGCCAAGAAGTCCGGCCTGGTCGCCAGCCTGATCGAGAAGCACAAGGTCAAGGGCCTGTCGGTCGCGCCGTTGGCGTAAAGGCTTCCCTCGAACTCGCGAACTCGGAGTGCCTTTTCCTCCCTGCGCGCCAGCGCGGGGAGGAAAGTCTTCTAGAGCTCACTCCCCACGAACTGCCGGAACTCGGCGGTCCTCGGATTGGCGAAGACCTCGGCGGTCGGGCCGCTTTCCCAGACCTTGCCCTTGTGCATGAAGACCACGAGGTCGGCGACGCGCCGGGCGAAGCCCATCTCGTGGGTCACGCTGATCATCGTCATGCCGCGCTGCGCCAGGTTCTCCATCACGCCCAGCACCTCGGCGGTGAGCTCGGGATCGAGCGCCGAGGTCACCTCGTCGAACAGCATGACCTGCGGCTGCAGCGCCAGCGAGCGCGCGATGGCGACGCGCTGCTGTTGGCCGCCCGACAGCTGCTCGGGATAGGCCGCGATCTTGTCGGTCAGGCCGACCATCGCCAGCACTTCGGCGGCGCGCTGCCGCGCCTCGGCCTTGGGCTGCTTCTTCACCAGGGTGAGGGCCAGCGTGATGTTGCGCTCGACCGTCAGGTGGGGAAACAGGTTGTAGCTCTGGAAAACCATGCCGACGTCGCGCCGCAGCTGGGCGCGCGCCGCGCTGCCCGGCGTGCCGACCTCGTGGCCGCACACCGTGATGCGGCCGCCCTGCACCGTCTCCAGCCCGGCGATGCAGCGCAGCAGCGTGCTCTTGCCCGAGCCCGAGCGGCCGACGATGGCCACGGTCTGGCCGCGCCGGACCTCGAGCCCGACGCCGTCGAGCACGCGCAGCGGCCCGAACTCCTTGACCAGGTCCTGGATGCTGACGACCGTCTCAGCGCCCGGCATGGGCTCTCCTCTCCAGCGTGCGCGCCGCCAGCGACAGCGGGTAGCAGATCGCGAAATAGATGATGGCGACCGCGGTGAAGATCGCGAACGGCTCGAAGGTCGAGTTGTTGACGATCTGCCCGGCGCGGGCCAGTTCGACGAAGCCGATCACCGAGGCCAGCGACGTGTTCTTCACGATCTGGACCATGAAGCCGACGGTCGGCGGGATGGCGATGCGCACCGCCTGGGGCAGGATCACCCAGGCATATTGCTGGAAGCGGTTGAGGCCGAGGCAGTCGGCCGCCTCCTGCTGGGTGCGCGGCACCGCCTCGATGCAGCCGCGCCAGATCTCGCCGAGGAAGGCGGCGGCGTAGAAGGTCAGCGACAGGCCGGCGGCGACCAGCGGCACCAGCTTGTAGCCCATGATGCCCAGCCCGAAGTAGGACAGGAACAGCACGATCAGCAGCGGCGTGCCCTGGATCAGCTGGATGTAGCCGCTGGCGAGGCCGCGCAGCAGGCGCGAGGCCGAGACGCGCATCAGCGCCAATGGCAGGCCGAGGATGGCGCCGCCGACGAAGGCGATGACCGACAGCAGGAGCGTCCAGCGCGCCGCCTCGAGCAGGTACAGGAGGTGGTTGGCGTTGAGCTGGATCACAGCGGCGTCCCCAGCCGGCGGCGGCGCTCGAACAGGCCCTGCCCGATCGCCCAGAAGCCGAGGCGGTAGAGCGCCGACAGGGCGAGGTAGACCACCGCCACGACGACGTAGACCTCGAAGCTGCGGTAGGTGTCGGACTGCACGAGGTTGGCGGTGGCGGTCAGTTCCTCGACCGAGATCTGCGAGGCGATCGACGAGGCCAGCATCAGGAGCACGCCCTGGCTGGCGAGCGACGGGTAGACCCGCTCCATCGCCGGCAGCAGGACGACGTGCAGGATGGTCTGCAGCCGGCTGAGGCCGAGGCAGTCGGCGGCCTCCAGCTGGGTGCGCTGGATCGACTGCACGCCGGCCCGCATGATCTCGGTCGTGTAGGCGCCCATGTTGATGGTCAGCGCCAGCACCGCCGAGACGTCGGCCGACAGCTTGAGCCCGAGGCTCGACAGGCCGAAGTAGACGATGAAGATCTGGATCAGCAGCGGGGTGTTGCGGATCGCCTCGACATAGGCGCCGGTCACCCGGCGCAGCACCGGCCCGCCGTAGACGCGGGCCAGCGCGCAGACCGTGCCGACCACGAAGCCGAGCGCGATCGAGGCGACGGTGAGCTGGATGGTGAGCCACGCCCCGGCCGCGAAGTCCGGCCAGCGCTCGGCCAGGAACTCGAAGTCGAACTTGTAGGACATGCCTCACCCGCCGGAGCGGCGACCGCTCAGGCGCCGCCCTTCTTGAGCAGCTCGTCGGTCGGGATGTCGACGCCGTGATGCTGCTTGTAGATGGCGGCCAGCTTGCCGTTCTTCAGGTTGGTCTTCACCCAGTCGTTGATCCAGGCGAGCAGCTTCGGGTCGTCCTTGCGCACGCCGATCGCCAGCCAGTTGGTCTGCATGGTGATCTTCGGCTCGACGGTGCGGGCCGGGTTCTTCTTGCTGATCGCCGGCAGCAGAGAGCGCGCGGTGGCGAGGATGTCGACCTGGCCCGAGGCCACGGCCAGCGCCATGGTGGCGTCGTCCTCGTAGCGCACGATCTGCGCGCCCTTGGCCTGCTGGGTGAGGTCGGCATCCTGCGTGGTGCCGCGCACCACCGCCACCTTCTTGCCCTCGAGGTCGGCCAGGCTCTTGATCGACACGCCCTTGAGACCGGCCACCACCGACGGGTGGTCGGCGTAGGGGATCGAGAAGTCGATCACCTTGGCGCGGTCCGGCGTGATCGACAGGGTCGACACCACGATGTCGGCCTTGTTGGTCTGCAGCATCGGGATGCGCGACGGCCCGGTGGTCGTCACGATCTCGAGCTGCACGCCCATGTCCTTGGCGAGCAGCTTCGCGAGGTCGACGTCCGACCCGGCCGGCTGCATCTTCTCGTCGGTCATGCCGAACGGCGGGATCGCGGTGTCGATCGCCACCCGGATCTTGCCGGCCTTCTTGATGTCCTCGAGCGTGTCGGCCATCGCCGGCAGGGCGAGGCCGCACAGGACGACGGCGGCAGCGCCCGCCGCCCGTCGCAGGAAGTCGCGGGTCTTCATGTCTGGTCCTACTGGTTCAGGATGACGTCGGGCAGGCCGTTGCCGTGGTACTTCTTGTAGATGGCGTCGAGCTTGCCGTTCTTGAGGTTGGTCGCGATCCACTTGTCGACCTCCTCGAGCAGCCGCTTCTCGTCCTTCTTGACGCCGATCGCGAGCTTGAAGGTGTCGAGCACGAACTTGACCTCGACCTGGCGGGCCGGGTTCTTCTTGTCGATCGGCGCGACCAGCAGCTCGGCGGTCGAGAAGATGTCGACCTGGCCGCTCAGGAAGGCCTGCGCCTCGGTGGCGTCGTCCTCGTAGCGCACCAGCTTCATGCCCTTGGGGCCTTCCTTGGTGAGCTGGGTGTCGTGGGTGGTGCCGCGCACCGTGCCGACGGTCTTGCCGTCGAGGTCGGCCATGCTCTTCAGCGTGATGCTCTTGGGCGCGGCGATGACGGTGCGGAGCACCGCGTAGCCCTTCGAAAAGTCGATGACCTTGGCGCGCTCCGGCGTGATCGACAGGGTCGAGATCACGAGGTCGGCCTTGCCGGTCTGCAGCGACGGGATGCGCGAGGCGCCGGTGGTCGGCACGTGCTCGAACTGCAGGCCCCAGTCGGCGGCCAGCAGCTTGGCGGTCTCGATGTCCGAGCCGGTCGGCTGCATCTTGTCGTCGGTCATGCCGTAGGGCGGCACGCCGAGATCGACGGCGATGCGGATCTTGCCCGACTTCTTGATGTCGTCGAGCTGGTCGGCCGACGCGGCGGCCGCGAAGCCCATCGTGGCCACGGCGGCCACGGCGAGGGCTGACACCATCTTCTTCATCGTTTCCTCCTTTGTCGTTTGCCTTGTCTTTTCGTTGCCGAAGCCTAGCGGCCTGCATCCATGTCGGCGAGCTTGGCGACCCGGCGGCGGAACTCCTCCGCCGTCGAGAACTTGGCGTCGAGGTAGGCGGCGATCAGGTCCTTGGCCAGCCACGGACCGACGATCTGCGCGCCGATGCACATCACGTTGACGTCGTCGTGCTCGACGCACTGGTGCGCCGAGTGGACGTCGTGGCAGACCGCCGCGCGGATGCCCTTCATCTTGTTGGCGCCGATCGAGGCGCCGACCCCGGTGCCGCAGATCATCAGGCCGCGCTCGGCCCGGCCCGAGGTGATCGACGCGGCGACCTTGCGCGCGACGTCGGGAAAGTCGACCGGCGCGGGATCGTAGGAGCCGACATCCTCGATCTCGTGGCCGAGCTCCCGCAGGTAGGCCAGGATCTCGGCCTTCATCGGGAAGCCGGCATGGTCCGATCCGACGACGATCTTCATGGTTCGCTCGCTGGTTCCTGGTAGGTCGTGAAGAGGTTGGCGTGGCGCAGCTCGTCGCCGATCCGGAAATGCTCGCGCAGCCGGCTCTCGGCGGCGTCGGGATCGCGCTGGACGAGCGAGCGGAACACCGCGCGGTGCGCCTCGACGAGGTGCGAGGTGATCGCCGGCTCGCGGAAGGTATCGCGGCGGCGCTCGACGTGGCTGCGCATCAGCAGCGGCGAGATCGCCTCGTAGATCTTCATCAGCGCAACCGAGCCGCTCGCCTTCACGATGGCGAGGTGGAAGGCGTAGTCGGCGCCACCGCCGCGCTCGGGGTCGTCGAGCGAATCGACCAGCGTGTCGAGCGTGACGGCCAGCGCCTGCAGGTCGCGCGCGCTAGCGCGCTCGCAGGCCAGCCGGATGGCCTGGGCCTCGATGGCGATGCGCGCCTGGAGGACGTCGTCGAGGATGTGCGGCTCGGGCGCGAGGCACAGCGTCAGCGCCTGGCCCAGCACCGAGGCGTCGGCGGCGCGCACGAAAGCGCCGCGGCCATGCTGGATGTCGAGCAGGCCGAGCATGGCCAGCGAGCGCAACGCCTCGCGCAGCGCCGGCCGGCTGACGCCCAGCGCCAGCGCCAGCTCGCGCTCGGCCAGCAGGCGGTCGCCGGCCTTGAGCTCGCCGGACAGGAGACGGTCGCGAAAGAACGTGAAGACGCGCGCCGCCGCGCTCTGCGTCGTTTCCTCGTCCCCCCGCACGATATCGGCTGCCGCTGTTCTGTTCATTTGGTCAGTCCGTGGTCTGACCACTATGGCAAGCCGGTGTCCCGGCCGCATCCGGAATCGTTCCCGCGCGACCTGCGAATTCCGGTCTCCGGATCGCCGAGGTGGCCGGCTAGCGCAGTTGCGGCGGCGCGATGGTGACGCAGGCCGGGTCGATGGCGGCGCGGGCCACCGCCACGAACTTCTCGAGCGGACAGGCGTTGAGGGTCAGGTCGCCGGCGCAGGCCGGGATCGCGACCTCGACCATGCCCGGCCGCACCGCCTGGTCGAGCGGCGTGGCGTTGCGCAGCTGGTCGAGGGTTTGCGCGAGGTAGATCACGCGCACGTAGCGGCGGCCGCTCTGGGTGTCGCGCAGGAGCTCGAACGACAGCGCGCCGCCCGGCGAGGGATCGTTGGCCTCGAAGCCGGCGACCTGCCAGCCGAGGTTCAAGAGGCGCGCGACGTTGGCGATGTTGGTGTCGTGCCCGACGAGGAAGCCGAGGCGCACCGGCTCGGCGCGGCGCTGCAGGCCGGGGAAGTCGTGGCCGTCCTGCAGGGCGCCGACGATCTGGGCCAGCATGTTCGAGCCGTGCTGGCGGGCGATCGGCAGGGTCTTCTGCAGCAGGTCCATCTGCAGGCGGTTGACCTTCAGCAGGCTGCGCAGCTGGCCCTCGCCCGACAGCCGGCCCCACGCGACCTCGCTCCACGGCTTGCCCTCGGCGGCCTCCATCAGGAACGACTCGGCGGCGAAGGCGGCGGTGCCGATCGGCCCCTTGAGGTGCAGGCGCCCGGGCTCGCGCGACGGCTCGACCACGGTCAGGCGCCGGCCGAGCCCGCAGTGGCGGCCGTCCGCGGCCGACGGCGGGCACAGCGTCTGCTGCATCAGCGACAGCTCGCCCTCGTACTCGCCGGTCACCGCCGCGAAGCTGCCGCCGAGCCGCTCGAGGATCTCGGCGGTGTCGGAAGCGGCGTCCATCGGGCACGACGCGGTCGGCTGCGGATGGAACAGCGGGTCGGGCTTCGACAGGTCGGCCTGGTGGGTCAGGATCGGGTTGGGACAGCGCGGGTAGAGGCCCGCCAGCAACGCCGCGCCGGACTGGCGCGTGCGCTGCAGGACGTCGGTCCAGGCGACGACGATGTTGGGCGGCGGGCAGATGTTGGCCTCGACCAGGCCGCTGCCGCCGTAAAGGACGCGGTAGTAGCGGCCCATGATGGTCATCAGGTCGTAGCCGCGCGGCGTCAGGTCGCCTGCCGGCACCGGCCATTCGGGCCACGGCGTCGCCGCCTCGCGGTCGATCTCGCTGTTGGGCTTGGTCGGCGGCCGCACGCCGTGGCGCGACAGCACGACCGCCCGCTCGAGCTGCCAGCCGCGCGGCACCGGCGCCACCTGCGCCTCGGCCGGCGACGCCAGCGGCAGCGACAGCGGCAGTGCCGCGAGCAACGTCAGGACGGCGGCGGCGAACACTCGGATCTGCATGCAACTCCCCCGAGGGGGAGACTAGCCGCCGCCACGGTCTCGCGGAAGGCCGGCGCGCGGCCGCGGATGGCGTCGTCGCGTCGGTTCAACGCGCCACTCCGCCCGATGGTGCAGCGCGGCAGGGAGGTGACCCGCGCCGGCCGCCGCGCTAGGGTCCGGCCCGCGAATGACCCCGTTCCACGCCCAGACCCTGCAGCTGGTCAGCATGATCGTCGCCGTGACGGCGGCCGGCATCTCGCTGCTGTGCTGGTACAACCACCGCGGCGGCCCGGGCCTGCGCGGCTGGGCGGCGGCCCTGCTGATGAGCAGCATCGGCTACGTCCTGTTCAGCCTGCGCGGCGCCGACACCTCGTTCCGCTTCATCCTGCTGGGCAACGCGGTATTCGTGGCCGGCTACACCTGCATGTGGATGGGGATGCGGCGGTTCAACGACGCGACCCTGTCGACCGAGCTGATGGCCTCGGTCGTGGTCGCCTTCACCATCGTCTTCTCGGCGCTGTTCACCATGGCGTGGCAGGTCGACCCGACGCGCGGCCAGTCGATGGTGTTCTCGCTGGTGATCGCCCTGCTGGCCGGCGCCGCCGGCTGGGAGGCGTGGCGCGGCGGCCGGATCGACGGCCTGCGCAGCCGCAAGGTCGTCGCCTACGGCCTCGCCACCATCGCGCTGGCGCGCCTCGTCCGCGCCGCCTCGCTGCTGGCCCAGAACCTCGGCTGGATCCAGGTGCCCGACGGCCGCGCGATCCGCGGGCTGATGGACTACGGCGTGACCGTCGCGATCGTGGTCGTGACCTTCGGGCTGGTCCTGCTGACCAACGAGCGCTTCGAGCGCGAGCACGCCCGGTCGATCGACCCCACTCTCGACCCCTCCCTCGACCCACCTCTCGACGAGCCCGAGCCCTCGTCCTAAGACGGCGGGAGACCGGCCGCCAAGGCCGGCACCGACCGGGAGGATCGCATGAAGAGGCGCACGCTCGTTGCCGCGAGCCTGCTGCTGCCGGCATTGCCGGCGGCGGCGCAGGAGGCCTGGCCGTCGAAGCCGGTCCAGCTGTTCGTTCCCTTCCCGCCCGGCGGCGTCGCCGACATCACCGCGCGGCCGCTGGCCCACGTGATGGGCCGCCTCGCCCGCCAGTCGGTGGTGGTGGTCAACAAGCCGGGCGCCGGCGGCGCCGTCGGCACCGCGCAGGCCGCCCGGGCGACGCCCGACGGCTACACGCTGCTGGTCGCGCTGTCGTCGATCTCGGTGCTGCCGGTCGCCGATCGCCTGCAGGGCCGCCCGCCCGCCTACGAACTCGACCAGCTGGCGCCGGTGGCGCTGCTGAGCGCCGACCCGACCGTGCTGGTGGTGCGGGCCGACGGTCCCTACCGCACGCTGGCCGACCTCGTGGCCGCCGCCAGGGCACGCCCCGGCACGATCAACTACGGCTCGTCCGGCGTGTACGGCACGCTGCATGTCGCGATGGAGATCTTCGCGGGTGCCGCCGACATCAAGCTGTTCCACGTGCCCTACCAGGGCGGCGGACCGGCGGTGGCGGCGCTGCTCGGCGGCCAGGTCGACGCCCTGGCCTCGGGCCCGGCGGCGGCGATCGGCCAGATCAAGGCGGGCAAGATGCGGGCCCTGGCGGTGTGGGGCGACAAGCGGCTGGCGTCGCTGCCCGACGTGCCCAGCATGAAGGAACTGGGCTACGACGCCACCTTCTCCATCTGGTCCGGCGTGTTCGCGCCGGCCGGCACGCCACCCGCCGTCCTGCAGGCGATCCGCGACGCCGTGCGGCGCACCGTCGAGGATCCCGAGTTCAGGGACGCGATGGCCAAGGTCGAGACGCCGATCGCCTACCTCGACGCACCGGCCTTCGCCGAGTTCGTGGCCGCCGACGCCCGGCGGCTCACGGTCGCCGTCGAGCGCATCGGCAAGGTGCCCGAGAACTGACGCCTCGTTCCGGCCGGGCGTGCACAGGCGCAGGACCCCGGCGCGCCGAGCCCGGTGGCGGCTATTCCTTGACCGCGCCGGTCAGCGACGAGACGTAGTAGTCGACGAAGAACGAGTAGAAGATCGCGACCGGCAGCGAGCCGAGCAGCGAGCCGGCCATCAGCGCGCCCCACTGGTAGACGTCGCCCGATACCAGCTCGGTCAGGATCGCGACCGGCACGGTCTTCTTCTCGCTGCTCTGGATGAAGGCCAGGGCGTAGATGAACTCGTTCCACGACAGGGTGAACGAGAAGATGCCGGCCGAGATCAGGCCCGGCACGGCCAGCGGCAGCGTGATGCGACGCAGGATCTGCAGGCGCGTCGCCCCGTCGATCAGGGCGCACTCCTCCAGCTCGTAGGGGATCGACTTGAAGTAGCCGATCAGCAGCCAGGTGCAGAACGGCACCAGGAAGGTCGGGTAGGTCAGGATCAGCGCCAGCGGCGTGTCGAACAGGCCCAGCTGGTAGACCGTGGTCGCCAGCGGGATGAACAGGATCGACGGCGGCACCAGGTAGGCGAGGTAGATGCCCAGCCCGACATACTGGCTGCCCTTGAAGCGCAGACGCTGGATCGCATAGGCCGCCAGCACGCTCGACAGCAGCGACAGGAAGGTCGCGCCGACGGCGACGCTCATGGTCGTCACCAGCCAGCGCGGGTAGGCCGTCTCGAACAGCAGCTTGTAGATGTGGTCGAGGGTCGGACTGGTGATCCAGAACGGGTTGTGGGTCTTGAAGTCGTAGAGCTCGGCGTTCGGTTTGAACGACGTGATCGCCATCCAGTAGAACGGGAACAGCAGGATGATCACGAAGCAGGCCAGCGGCAGGTAGAGCGTCACCACCCGCCGGGCTTTGCTGTCCCACGCCATTTGCTCGGCCGGCGCGGTCGCCGACGAGGGAGTGTCGCTTGCCGCCTGGTCAGTCATTGGCCTCTCCCTGCTGCCACTTGCGGCGGGCCAGCGCGAAATAGCTGAACAAGGTGGCGAACACGAGGAACGGGATCATCGACACCGCGATCGCCGCGCCCTCGCCCAGTTCGCCGCCGGCGATGCCGCGCTGGAAGGCCAGCGTCGCCATCAGGTGGGTCGAGTTCACCGGGCCGCCGCGGGTGATCGCGTAGACCAGCTGGAAGTCGGTGAAGGTGAAGATGATCGAGAAGGTCATGACGATCGCCAGGATCGGCATCAGCAGCGGGAAGGTGATGTAGCGGAAGCGCTGCCACGCCGTGGACCCGTCGAGCAGGGCCGCCTCGTAGAGCGAGGGCGAGATGGTCTGCAGGCCGGCCAGCAGCGAGATCGCGACGAACGGGATGCCGCGCCAGATGTTGGCGGCGATCAGCGACCAGCGCGCCGGCCACACCGTCGACAGGAAGTCGAAGTTGGTGGTGCGAATGCCCAGCACGTCGACCGCGAGGTAGGACAGGATCGAGAACTGCGGGTCGTAGATCCACCAGAAGGCGATCGCCGACAGCACGGTCGGCACGATCCACGGCAGCAAGATGATGGCGCGCAGCAGGCTCTTGAACGGCAGGTGGTTGTTGAGCAGCAGCGCCAGCCACAGGCCGAGCGCGAACTTACCGAAGGTCGCGACCGCGGTGTAGAACACGCTGTAGAACACCGCCTTCCAGAACAGCGGGTCCTCGAGCAGGTACTCGAAGTTCTCCAGCCCGATCCACTGGCCGGTGCGGCCGATCTTGGTGTCGGTGAAGGCGAGCCAGATGCCCAGCCCCAGCGGGTAGGTCAGGAAGACCGTCAGCAGGCCGGCCGCCGGCAACAGGCACACCAGGATCAGGAGCGGCTTGTAGTCGAGGGCGCGCATGAACCAGCCCGGTTGCGGGCGGCTGCGGCTCCAGTCGGTGACGGTGGCGACGGTCATGCGATCCTCGGATGAGGGCTCGGGGGCGAAGGCTCGGGCGGGTGCCCTGGATGGCTGCCCTGGAGGGGCGCGGACCGCTGTCCGCGCCCCCGGCAGGAGATCAGCGGTAGTAGCGGCGGGTGCGACGCTCGGCTTCCTTGGCCGCGTCCTCCGGCGTCGCCTGGCCCGAGGCCACCGCGGCGCACATCTGCACCAGGATGTACTCGGCCGCGACGGTGCCGGCCGCCTGCGTGATCGGTCCCTTGTAGCCGGTCCAGAACTTGTTGTTCATGCCGTTCTTGTAGACCGCCAGCTTGGGATCGCTGGCCCACACCTTGCTGTTGCCGTAGGCGTTCAGCGGGTGCGCCCAGTAGCCGAGGCAACCGACCAGCCACGGGTCGTACTGCTCGGCTTCCATCATGTAGGTCAGGTACGCCTTGGCGGCGTTCTGGTTCTTCGAGTGCTTGAACAGCATGGCGTTCAGGATCGTCGCCGACTGCGGCTCGCTCGGCGCCACGCCCTGCACCAGCGGCGCGTGGTTGGTGTCGTCGGCGATCGCCTTGGTCGCGGGATCGTTCTTCACCGCGAAGTAGAGCGACACGCCGTTGGCCGTCAGGAACAGCTCGTTGGCGGCGAAGGCGCGGTTGTTGCTGACGTCGCCCCACGACAGCGTGCCCGGCACGAAGGTCGGGTACAGCTCCTTGAGGTACTTCAGCGCGTTGATCGTCTCCTTGCTGTTGATCGCGACCTTGCCACCCTCGTCGACGAGGAAGCCGCCGTGCGACCAGATCAGCCAGTTGGCGAAGCCGTTGCCGTCGCCCACCGCGTTGCCCAGCGCGAAGCCCGCCGGCTTGTTGTTCTTCTTGAGGTTCTGGCAGAGCTTGAGGAAGTCGGCGTGTGTGGTCGGCACCTTGTCGAAGCCGGCTTCCTTGACCGCCGACTCGCGGTAGACCAGCGGCCCGGTCGTGCCGCCCATCGGCAGGCCGATCCAGTTGTTGGTGCCGGCCTTCTTGCCGTACTTCTCGCCGAGGAACATCCAGCCGCCGTACTTCTTGCCGAGGTACTCGGCGACGTCGCTGAGCTCGGACACCTTGTCGGCGTAGATGTGCGGGTCCTCGGCCCAGCCGAGCACGATGTCCGGGCCGGCGCCGGTGTTGGCCGACACGGCGGCCTGCTGGCGCAGGTCCTCCCAGCCGACGAAGTCGACGCGGACGTCGATGCCGGTGTCCTTGGTGAACTTGGCGGTGTTGGCGCGGAAGATCACCTCGTCAGGCTCGACGAAGCGGGCCGGGCGCAGCACGCGCAGGCTCGCGCCCTTCTCCGGGTCGAACTTGGGAGCCGCCACGTCGGCCTTGGGAATGGTCTGGCCGTTGGCCCCGCGCGACAGCGCGAGGGCGGTTGCGGCCGCGCCGATGAGGGCCTCGCGGCGCCGGATGATGAACACCATTTTCGTTTCCTCCGTTTGACGTCTTGTTGCCTCTACTCCCCGAACTCTGACGGCCGTCGCTACAGTCTCTGGCCGGTCTGCTGGTCGAACAGGTGAACCAGTCCCGCCTCGGGACGCACCGGCAGGATCTCGCCGGGCTTCGCGGTCACGCGCTCGCGGAAGGCGCCGATCATGGTCTGGCCGCCGACCTTCATCATCACCTGGGTCTCCGAGCCGGTCGGCTCGACCACCTGCACGGTGGCCGGGATGCCGCCGGAATCGAGCCGCAGGTGCTCGGGCCGCACGCCGTACACCGCCGGCCCTTCCTTGACCCGCGCGCCGTTGGTCGGCAGCGGCCACATCGTGCCGTCATCGGTGCGCAGCGCGCCGCCGGTCACCGTGCCCTTCAGCAGGTTCATGGCCGGCGAGCCGATGAAGCCCGCGACGAACATGTTGGCCGGCCGGTCGTAGAGTTCGAGCGGCGGACCGGCCTGCTCGATGTTGCCGTTGTTCATGACGACGATCTTGTCGGCCATGGTCATGGCCTCGATCTGGTCGTGGGTGACGTAGACCGTGGTCACCTTGAGCCGCTGGTGCAGCTCCTTGATCTCCGAGCGCATCTGCACGCGCAGCTTGGCGTCGAGGTTGCTGAGCGGCTCGTCGAACAGGAAGACCTGCGGGTTGCGCACGATGGCGCGGCCCATGGCGACGCGCTGGCGCTGGCCGCCCGACAGCTGGCGCGGGAAGCGCTGCAGCAGCTGCTCGAGGCCGAGGATCCTGGCCGCCCGCCCGACCTCCTGGTCCATCAGCGCCTTGGGTGCCTTGGCCAGGGTGAGCGAGAACGCCATGTTGTCGTACACCGTCATGTGCGGGTACAGCGCGTAGTTCTGGAACACCATCGCGATGTCGCGATCCTTGGGCGGCACCGCGTTGACGACCTTGCCGCCGATCGCGATCTCGCCCGACGTGATGTTCTCGAGACCGGCCAGCATGCGCAGCAACGTCGACTTGCCGCAGCCCGACGGCCCGACCAGCACCACGAACTCGCCATCGGCGATGTCGACGCTCACGCCATGCAGGATCTCGACCGGACCGAACGCCTTCCGCACGTCGCGGATCTCGACCGTCGCCATCTTTCCTCCACTCGCAGACGGCCGCGACCGTCCCGTTCTTATTGGTTTGCCGGCTCTGGCGGCCGGTCAATTGGCCGCGACTATAGCAAACACCGCGGCCGGGGCGAGGGCTAGCTTACGGAACCGTGATCGGGTTACGACCGCGGTGGCTTGTCGGGAAGCTGGGCGCCCCACAAGATCGACGCCAGACAAAGGGGAGACTTCGATGTTCGAATCCATCTGCGCGGCCCTGCGGGGGCCGCTGCTCAGCGTCATGCGCATCATGTCGGGGCTCCTGCTGCTGCAGCATGGCACCGGCAAGATCCTGAAGTTCCCCGCCAACGTCGTTCCGGGCAACTTCAACATCTGGACGCTGCCGGGCTACGCCGGGATCATCGAGCTGGTGTGCGGCGGCCTGCTGGTGATCGGGCTGTTCAGCCGCAGCGCCGCCTTCATCGCCTCGGGCATGACCGCGGTCGCCTACTTCATGGTCCACGCCCCGCAGGGCTTCTTCCCGCTCCTGAACAAGGGCGAGCTGGCGGCCCTCTACTCCTTCGTCTTCCTCTACCTCGCGGTCGCCGGGCCGGGCCCGCTGAGCGTCGACGCGTTCCGCCGCACGGACAAGAAGTAGGGGCTTAACGCCCTCCTCCCGGGCCTGTATCAACGGGTCCAGGTTCTGGGAGGAACACACCGTGTTGCAGCGTCGTCGATTCGCCGGTCTTGCCGGCGCCACCCTGCTGGCCGCGCCGATGGTGGCGCGGGGCCAGGCCCGCTGGAAGCCGGACCGTCCGGTCACCGTCTACAACCCGTTCGCCGCCGGCGGCGTGACCGACGTCCACATCCGCATGCTGGGCGAGACCGTGTCGAAGGTGCTGGGCCAGCAGGTCCTGGTCGACGTCAAGGCCGGCGCGGCCGGCACGCTGGCGCCGGCCATGCTGCTCAACGCCAAGCCGGACGGCAGCGCGCTGGCCTGCATGAGCATCAACAGCCTGCGCTACCCGCACTACCAGAAGACCAACTGGGACCCGCTCAAGGACTTCACCTACATCTGCGGACTGTCGGGCTACACGATGGGCATCGTGGTGAAGTCGACCGCGCCGTGGCAGACGCTCGAGGAGCTGATCGCCGCCGGCAAGAAGGAGCCGGAGAAGTTCAACTACGGCACTTCCGGCATCGGCGGCACCGGCCAGCTGACCATGATCGAGGTCGAGCAGGTGACCGGCGCGAAGTTCACCCACGTCCCCTACAAGGGCGGCGCGGAGTGGATGCAGGCGCTGCTCAGCGACCAGGTCCACTTCCTGTGCGACGCCGCGCAATGGGCGCCGTTCGTCGACAACGGCCAGTGCCGCATCCTCGCCATGGCGACCGAGCAGCGCATCCCGAAGTACAAGGACGCGCCGACCCTGGTGGAGCGCGGCATCAACGTCGTCGGCCAGAGCCCCTACGGCATCGTCGGCCCCAAGGGCATGGCCCCCGAGGTCGTCGAGGCGATCTACCTCGCCTACAAGGAGGCGATGGGCGACCCGAAGGTCAACGAGTACCTCGAGAAGTTCCTCCAGTTGCCGTGGTACAAGAACCCGGCCGAGTACCGCGCCTTCGCGGAGAAATACTACGTCGACGTCAAGCCGCTGCTGATCAAGGCCGGCCTGGCACAGCAGGGCTGAACAGGAGGTCCGTCATGGCGCTGAAACGAGTGGCGCTCGAGATCGGCATGGGCACCGACATCCGCGGCGGCGACTACACCAAGGCCGCCGTCCGCGCCCTGCGCGACGCGCTGTGGCACAACTCGCTGACCGTCGCGACGGCGGTCGGCAAGTCGGCCGACGACATGACCGTCGAGGTGCTGATCGGCGTGCCGAGGCCCGAGCTGGTCGACAAGGCAGAGGTGCTGGCGGTGCTGCCGCACGGCACCGGCACCGTCACGGTGGTCGAGGGCGGCCTCGAGATCCCCAACGAAGCGGGCACGGACCGCACGGTGATCGCCCAGGCGGCGGCCGTCGTCCGGCTCGACCTGTAGGAGGCCCGGCATGCCCGCGAAGCGCGTCATCCTCGAACTCGGCACCGGCAACGACCTGCACGGCGGCGACTACACCAAGGCCGCCCTGCGCGCCGTCCAGGATTGCCTGCACCACAGCTCGCTCACCATGATCCGGACGCTCAAGGTCAACCCGAAGACCGGCATGTTCGTCGACGTCACGATCGGCGTGCAGCAGCCCGACAAGGTCGACCTCGACAAGGTCAAGGCGTCCCTGCCCTACGGCATCGTCACGGTGAAGGCGGTGAAGGGCGGGCTCGACATCCCCGACCCCGAGAACAACGACCCGGCGGTGATCGCCAGCGCCGCGGTCTGCGTCAGCCTGGAATTGCCGTAGGCAAAGAAGAAGGGTCCTGGGACCGCGCGCGTCCCGCGCGCTCACGAGCGGGCCGGAGGCCCGCGGTCCCGGAAGACCCTTCACTTCACCAGCATCGGCACGCCCTGCTCGAGCGCGGCACGGGCAAAGCGTTCGAGCTCGGCGTCGGTCGCGCTGCTGACCGGGTGACCGATGCGGGCATAGGCGTAGCCGGGATAGCCCAGCACGCGGCTCATCAGGTCGGCGGCGCTGGCGAAGCGCTCGGTCATCACGCTGAAGGCGGGGATCAGCAGGCGTTCGGCGGTCACGGAGTCGTGCAGACTGCACGATGAGCAGGACCCTCAATCCCCGATGCCGGAGATCATGGCGTCCCAGTTGCGGATCTCGTCGGCGATGTCGGGATCGGCCGGGGCGCTGTAGTTCGACTTGGTGCGCATCACCACCTTCGCCACGCCGTGCTCCTCGCGCAGCAGCCGGTCGAGGTGGGCGAAGAAGCCCTTGGTGCCCTTCTTGCCGTTCGAGATGAAGCCGACCGTCTTGCCGGCCAGCCTGTCGAGGCGCGGCGCGAGGCGGCCGGTCGCCGAGGCGGCGCCGGGCGTGGGATCGAGGACCTGGTACGTCACGGGGCGTCTCCGGAAGGAAGGGCGGGCGGTTCGCAGTCGACGCAGGCGCCGATCGCGACGGTGGCGGCGTAGCTCTTGTTGCCGAGCCACGGCGGGATGACGGCGCCGAAGCCGCCGGCCGGGCCGCCGGCGGCGATCACCAGCAGCTGGTCGGGCGATTCCATCGCGGGATAGACCTTGTCGCCGCGGTCGCGCACCACCGCGCCCTTGCCGACCTCGGTCCACTCGCTGCGCCGGATGCGGGCGCGCTCGTGGATGAAGCGGGCGATGTCGGCCTTGGTCCAGCCGGCGCCCTGCAGGTGCTCGCGCAGCTGCCTGGGGATCACGATCGCGTAGTTGCCGGGATGGATCGAGTAGTGCCGCATGTTGGCGCGGATCTCGGCGGCGAAGGTCTCGAGGATCTCCTCGGGCCTGGTCGTCCACTCGTTCATGATCTGGCGCGGCGCGCCCGAGGCGAACACCGTGACCGCCGAGGCCTCGCGCGGCAGGCCGCGCGTCTCGGCCAGCGTCTGCCAGGTCGTGTCCTCCTCGTCCTCGGCCAGGCAGTAGGAGAACTTGCCGGGATGGCCGAGCGTCGAGCGATCGATCGCGCCGGGACGGACATCCATCAGGTTGATCAGGCAGAGCCGGATGGCGCGCCCGATGACCGCGGTGGCGCGGTCGCTGTTGCCCAGCGCGTTGAAGCCGCCGCTGGCGCCGATCTCCAGCCGGATCGGCCCGTTCAGCACGACCAGCACGGCGCAGCCGCCGGTGCTGGCGGTGGCGCCATGCATCAGGAACTCTTCCTTCATCATCGCCGTCCAGGCGGCGACGACGACCGGGAAGTGCATCGGCAGGCAGCCGGCCATCACCGCGTTGATCGCCAGCTTCTCGGCGGTGATGGCGAGCCCGCGCACCGGCTCGACGCCGATCAGCTGGCCCGCCGGCATCATCGCCCAGTCGAGGCAGGCCCGCACCGCGTCGGGCGTCGGCGGCACGATCGGCAGCCCGTCGGTCCAGCCGTTGGCGTGGTACATCTCCTGCACCGCGCCGATGTCGGCGAGATCGTAGACGCGGGACGAGAAGGACATGGTGTCGACTCCCGTCAGGCCGCGAGCATGCGCTCGCGGTTGCGCTCGCGCAGGATCGGCATCACCCACTTGCCGAAGCGCTCGGCTTCCTCGTCGTGCAGGTAGCCCGACAGGCAGAACGAGTGGCAGCCGAGGTCGATGTAGTCCTGCAGCGTGTCGGCGACCTGCTCGGGCGTGCCGACGATGGCGATGCCGGCGCCCGGCCGGACCTGCGTGATGCCGGTCCACAGGTTGCGCTCGATCACCTCGCCCTGCTGCGCCAGCTCGCGCACCCGGCGGTTGGCCTCGGAGGTGGCGAAGCGTTCCTTCACGAACGCCTTCTGGCTCTCGCTGGCGTGGCCGACCAGCTCGTGGGCGAACTCCCACGCTTCCTTCTCGGTCGGCCGGCAGATCACCTGCAGGCGCATGCCGAAGCCGATCGCGTCGCCGCGCCCGTGGCGCGCCGCCATGGCGCGGATCTCGGCCATGTTGGCGCGGATGCGGTCATAGGTGTCGCCCCAGAACAGGTGGACGTCGGAGTGCTTCGCCGACACTTCCCAGGCATCCTTCGAGCCGCCGCCCAGGTAGAAGCGCGGGTGCGGCTGCTGCAGCGGGTGGGGGCGGATCTGGGCGCCCCTGATCTGGTGGTACTTGCCCTCGTAGGTCACCGGTCCCTTGGTGGTCCACAGCGCCTTCAGGATCGCGACCTCCTCGTCCATGATCTCGTAGCGCGCTTCCTTGCCCCAGCGGATGCCTTCGGACTGGTTCTCGGCCTCGCTCTGGCCGGCGATCAGGTTGATGCAGATGCGGCCACCCGACAGCTGGTCGAAGGTCGCGATCATCTTCGCCAGCAGCACCGGGTTGATGTAGGACGGCCGCGCCGCGACCAGCATGCGGATCGACTTCGAGCGCGCCACCATCATGGCGCTGGTGATCCATGCCTCCCAGCACGCGGTCTGGACCGGCACCAGCATGTATTCGAAGCCGTTCGCCTCGGCGGCGGCGACGATCTTGTCGAACAGGGGCAGCGACGACGGCACCTGGGCGCTGGCGAGGCCGTAGGCGGTGGTGTCGCCGGCGGTCGGCAGGAACCACCCGAATTCGAGATTGCGCATGGCGCGATTGTCGCGCCGTCGGTGCGTCCGCGCAATTGCCGCTGGCCGCCTCGCGGCAGGCGAGGCACCATCGCGCGCCCCGTCGGGGCCTCTTGGGGGAGTTCTCATGTTGCAGCACGGAAAGCGTCCGACAATCGCATCGCGGCACGGCATGGTGGCCGCCGCCCATCCCCTCGCGGCCGCGGCGGGCGCGCGCATCCTGGCCAACGGCGGCAACGCGTTCGACGCCGCCGCCGCGACCGCGGCGATGCTGAACGTCGTCGAGCCCTACATGTCGGGCCTCGCCGGCATGGGCATGGCGACCTGCTACGTCGCGCGCGAGAAGCGCGTGCGCTCGCTGAACTTCATGGCGCGCATCCCGCGGGCCTTCCCGCTCGACAGGCTGGAGCGCCGCGAGCAGGTGCTGCGCGGCCCGGTCGCGGTCGGCGCGCCGGGCAACCTCGCCGGCTGGTGCGAGATGGTCTCGTCCTATGGCACGCGGAAGCTGCCCGAACTGTTCGCGCCGGCGATCGCGGTGGCGCGCGACGGCTTCGGCCTGCTCGAGTTCAACGTCGAGGAGATCGCCGGGGTCACGCCCGAGCTGCGTGGCCGCGACGCGCTGTATCCCGAGTGGTCGAAGACGTACCTCGACGGCATTTCCGGCGGCCGGCCGGCGCTGGGCGCGGTGCTGCGCCAGCCCGACCTCGCGCGCACGCTGGAGGCGCTGGGCAACGAGGGCCCGAAGCTGCTGTACGGCGGCGCACTCGGCGCGAAGATCATCGCCCGCTTGGCCGAGCTGGGCGGCACCCTCACCATGGAGGACCTGCTCGACCTCAAGCCCGAGTGGATCGACCCGGTGGCGGTGGACTACCGCGGGCGCACCGTGCACGTGCCGCCGCCGCCCTGCGAGGGCTTCCAGTACCTGCTGACGCTGCGCATCCTCGAGGGCTTCGACCTCGCGAAGATGGCGCGCAACGGCACCGAGCACATCGACACCGTGTTGCGGGCGATCCGGCTCGCCGCCGGCGTGCGCATCGCCAACAGCCAGCCGTCGGCACAGAAGCTGGCCGAGCTGCTGTCGGATGGCGCGGTCGAGGCGCTGCGCGCCCGGGTGCGCGACGGCAAGCCGGTGACCGGCCCGACCGAGCAGTGGACCCCGCCCGCAAGCGAGGGCCACACCACCTCGTTCTCGATCGGCGACCGCGACGGCAACATGGTGTGCGTGACCCAGAGCCTCGGCAGCGTGTTCGGCTCGGGCGTCGTCGTGCCAGGCACCGGGCTCTGCATGAACAACTTCCTGTACTGGGCCGACGTCACGCCGGGCAGCCCCAACCGCGTCGAGCGCGGCGACGCCATGCCGATCTGCGTCGCGCCGTCGATCGTCACCGAGGGCGACCGGCCGGTGCTGGCGCTCGGCACGCCGGGCAGCTACGGCATCCTGCAGACCCAGCCGCAGGCCTTCGTTCAGTACGTCGACTTCGGCCTGCCGCTGCAGCAGGCGATCGAGGCACCGCGCGCCCGCCTGACCGACGGCCGCGCCGTGCTGCTGGAATCGCGGGTCGATGCCGACGTGCGCGCGGCGCTGCGCACGCGCGGCCACGACCTGTCGGACGGCCCGGACTGGACGATGAAGGTCGGCGGCATGCAGGGCGTCGCCCTGAAGGACGGCACCTATACCGGCGGCTGCGACCCGCGGCGCGACGGCTACTGCGTCCCGGCCTGAGCGCCGTCGCCTGTAAGTGGTAAAACGCACGCTGGGCGCGAACTAAAGGATTTGCGCCCGGGTCCT
The DNA here is from genome assembly GCA_020160955.1 of Pseudomonadota bacterium. Classification (GTDB taxonomy): domain Bacteria; phylum Pseudomonadota; class Alphaproteobacteria; order Reyranellales; family Reyranellaceae; genus Reyranella. The sequence goes on along the minus strand of JAIUOX010000009.1, from coordinate 35,489 downwards.
GCGCGGCACAACCTGCGGTGTCAGTCCCGACAGGAGAGCGCGCCATGATCCCGGTTGATGCCCACACCATGTTCGAGATCGCGCCGCGCTTCGGCGGCGAGAACGGCGAGCGCCAGGCCGCGATCATCCGTGGCGTCGGCGAGGTCCTCGCCGCGACGCTCGACCGATACGCGATCAACACGCCGCTGCGCGTCGCCCACTTCCTCGGCCAGACCTGCCACGAATCGGCCGGCTACCGCACCACCGAGGAATTCGCCAGCGGCGACGAGTACGAGGGCCGCGTCGACCTCGGCAACACGATGCCGGGCGACGGGCGGCGTTACAAGGGACGCGGGCTGATCCAGCTGACCGGGCGCGCGAACTACAAGGACGTCGGGGCCCGGCTCGACCTGCCGCTCGAGGCCGAGCCGGCCCGGGCCGCCGCCCCGGTGCTGTCGCTGACCATCGCCTGCGAGTTCTGGAAGGCCAACAAGCTCAACCCGCTGTGCGACGCCGACGACCTCGACCGCGTGACGCGGCGCATCAACGGCGGCACCAACGGCATCGACGAGCGCCGGCTCTATACCTCGAAGGCCAAGAACGCGATCGCCCGCCTGCTCGGCCTGCAGCTGTCCGGGCTGCAGGTGCCGACCGGCAAGAAGTCCGACGCGATGCCGGTCCTGCATCGCGGCGCCAGCGGCGAGGCGGTGGTGGAACTGCAGAAGCGGCTGCGCAAGTTCTTCCCGTCGCTGGCGATCGACGGCGATTTCGGCGCCGCCACCGAGGTCGCGGTCAGCCGCTTCCAGGCCGACAAGGGCCTGGATCCCGACGGCATCGTCGGCTCCAGGACCTGGGCGGCGCTGTAAGGGCTGCCCACCAGGATCCCTGCGCCGCGCTCGGCTTCTCCTCGCAAGGCGCGGAGCGCGCATCGGTTCCTTCCGGGCGAGGGCCCGCCGTCAAGGCGGCATTGCTCTTGCAGGAAGCCTCCCGGCACGGTGGAATGCGCCCCTCGGGGGACCTGCTCAGGGAGTCATCATGCGAAAATTGTTGAGCCTCGTTGCCGTTGCGGCCATCGCCGGCGCGGGCGCCGCCTCGGCCCAGGAAACGCCGCGCAAGGGTGGCACGATCCGGATGACCGCGCCCTATGCCGCGAGCTTCGGCAGCCTCGACCCGCACACCACGCCGCGGGCCCAGGACGACATCATCAACAAGGCGCTGCACCGCACCCTCTACAACTGGGATTCCAAGGACAACAAGCTGGTGCTCGAGCTGGCGACCGCGGCGACGCCGTCGGCCGACGGCCTGACCTACACCTTCAAGCTGCGCGACGACGCCTACTTCCATAACGGCCGCAAGATGACGGCGGACGACGTGATCTGGTCGTTCAACCGCATCATGGACGGCAGCAAGGGCTACCCGGCGGCGCGCTACGTCCGCATCATCAAGGGAGCGGTCGAGGTCGAGAAGGGCCAGGCCAAGGAGATCTCGGGTCTCAAGAAGATCGACGACAAGACCTTCGAGATGACGCTGACCTCGAACGTCGATCCCGGCTACTACTTCTTCTCCGGCACCACCGCGATCCTGCCGAAGGAAGAGGTCGAGAAGGGCAACTTCGCCGCCAACCCGGTCGGCCTCGGCCCGTTCAAGTTCAAGGAACACATCCCGGGCTCGCGCGTCGTCGCCGAGCGCTTCGACAAGTTCTACAAGCCGGGCAAGCCCTACGCCGACAAGGTCGAGGTGCTGATCATGGCCGAGGCGGCGGCCCGCGACGTCGCCTTCCGCAACAAGGAGATCGACACCTCGATCCTCGGCCCGGCGCAGTACGTCGCCTACCGCGAGGATGCGAACCTCAAAAACGGCATCCTCGAGGTGCCCGAGATGTTCACCCGCGCGGTGACCTTCAACCACTCCTTCAAGCCGTTCGCCGACAAGAAGGTGCGCCAGGCGTTCAACCACGCCATCGACACCGACCTGATCATCAAGCGGCTGGTCAAGGACAAGGCCTACCGCGCCGTGAGCTGGCTGCCGCTCGCCTCGTCGGCGTTCGACAAGTCGGCCAAGCCCTACGCCTTCGATCCCGAGAAGGCGAAGAAGCTGCTGGCCGAGGCCGGCTATCCCAACGGCTTCGAGTTCGAGCTGACGACCAGCCAGAACGAGAGCTGGGGCCTGCCGATCGTCGAGGCGATCATCCCGATGCTGGCCAAGGTCGGGATCAAGGTGAAGCCGAAGCTGGTCGAGGTCACGGTGCTGACCGACATCGCGATGAAGGGCGAGCACCAGGCCTACATCGGCTCGAACCTGACCGGCCCGGACTCGCTGGCCACCCTGCGCTGCTACTACTCGCAGACGCCGCGGACGGCCTGCAACTACACCGGATACAACAACCCGGCCTACGACAAGCTGCTCGACGAGGCCGCGGCCTCGACCGACCCGGCCAAGCGCAACGACCTGCTGCGCCAAGCCAACAACATGCTGCTCGACGAGGCCCCGGTGTGGTTCTTCAACTACAACAAGGCCGTGCTGGCCTACCAGCCGTGGATCCACGGCCTGCAGGCCAACCCGACCGAGATCACGCACCAGTATCCCGAGGATATCTGGGTCGACCAGCGTTCGCCGGCGAAGTGATCTGAGGCTGTCCCCGCCCTCCTCGCGCGGCGCGCGCGGAGGGCGGGTCTTTCCCGAGTACCCATGCTCCTCGTCCTCGCCCGTCGTCTCGGCAACGTCATCCCCACCCTGCTCGCGGTCGTGGCGCTGGTGTTCCTGCTGTTCAGCGTCCTGCCCGGCAGCTTCATCTCCGGCATGAACGAGGACGGCCGCTCGCCGATCGACCCGGCGGTGATGGAGCGCATGCGCAAGGAGATGGGTCTCGACGACCCCCTGCACGAGCGCTTCGGCAAGTACGTCGCCAAGGTCGCGACCGGCGACCTCGGCATCTCCTTCCGCACCCGCGAGCCGGTCACCAAGCTGATCGGCGCCCGCCTTTGGCCGTCGCTCAAGCTGGTCCTGGCGGCGATGTCCTTCGCCATCCTGGTCGGCGTCACGCTGGGCTTCCTGGCGGCGCTGCGGCCGGGAAGCCTGATCGACACCGCGTCGATGGTGATGGCGATCTCCGGCCTCAGCCTGTCGCAGTTCTGGTTCGGGCTGATGCTGATGTACCTGTTCGCGCTGACGCTCGGCTGGCTGCCGAGCTTCGGCTACGGCGACGGCGGCATCGTCAACCTGATCCTGCCGGCGATGGCGCTGGGCGTCGGCCCGATGGCCCTGCTGGCGCGGACCACGCGCGCCGCCGTGCTCGACGTGCTGAACGCCGACTTCGTGCGCACCGCCCGCAGCAAGGGCATGAGCGAGAAGCGCGTCATCGAGTGGCACGTGCTGCGCAACGCGCTGGTCCTGGTCATCACCATCGTCGGCCTGCAGTTCGGCTCGCTGATGGGCCAGGCGGTGGTGGTCGAGAAGCTGTTCGCCTGGCCGGGCGTCGGGTCGCTGATGGTCGACTCGGTGTTCCAGCGCGACATGCCGGCGGTCCAGGGCTGCATCCTGATGATCGTGCTGTTCTTCCTGTTCATCAACACGCTGGTCGACATCGCCTACGTCGTGATCGATCCGCGTATCCGGTACGGTTGATCGATGCGTTCGAAGTGGGGGGCGAGTACCTGGGTGGGCGGCAGCCTGGTCGCGATCGCGATTGGTGTCGCGGTGTTCGCGCCATGGATCGCGCTGACCGACCCGGTGATGGACGCCAACCTGATGGACGCCGAGCTGCCGCCGTCGTGGGAGCACCCGTTCGGCACCGACGCGCAGGGTCGCGACATCTTCTCGCGCATCTGCTACGGCGCCCGCATCTCGCTGACGGTCGGCGTGTTCAGCCAGCTGTGCAACAGCCTGATCGGCGTCACACTGGGCCTCACCGCCGGCTTCTGGGGCGGCTGGTGGGACGACGTGGTGAGCGGCCTCACCAACCTGATGCTGGCGATCCCCTCGCTGGTCTTCGCGCTGGCCATCATGGCGATCCTCGGCCCCGGCCTGGTCAGCCTGGTGATCGCGCTCGGCCTCACCAGCTGGTCCTACTCCTGCCGCATCGCGCGCGCCCAGGTGCTGTCGCTCAAGAGCCAGGGCTACGTGCAGGCGGCCCGCATCCTGGGCTACGGCGACCTGCGCATCATGTTCACCCAGGTGCTGCCCAACATCCTCGGGCCCCTGATCGTCATCGCCACGCTGGGCATGGGCGGCGCGATCCTGTCCGAGGCGGCGCTGTCGTTCCTCGGCCTCGGCATCCGGCCGCCCTTCCCGAGCTGGGGCAGCATGCTGTCCGAGGCGCGCGACCAGATCCGCGCCGCGCCGTGGCTGTCGGTGTTCCCGGGACTCGCGATCTTCTTCACCGTGCTCGGGCTCAACCTGCTGGGCGACGGCCTGCGCGACCTGCTCGACCCGCAGTCGACGACGAGACGCACGTGACCGCCGCCCCGACCAACGACGCACCGCTGCTGCGGGTCGACGACCTGCACATCGCGCTGCAGGCCGACGGCCGGACCTTCAACGCGGTCGAGAACGTGTCGTTCGAGATCGGCCGCGGCGAAGCCTTCGGCCTCGTGGGCGAATCCGGCTGCGGCAAGAGCATCACCGCGCTGTCGGTCATGGGCCTGCTGCGACGGCCGCTGTCGCTCGGCTCGGGCCGCATCGTGCTCGACGGCGAGGAGATCCAGCACGCCTCGGCGGCGCGCTGGCGCGAGCTGCGCGGGCCGCGCATCGGCATGATCTTCCAGGAGCCGATGACGGCGCTCAACCCGCTGTCGCCGGTTGGCCGCCAGATCGCCGAGATGTTCGTGCTGCACGAGGGCGCGTCGTGGAACGAGGCGATGGACCGCGCCGAGGATGCGCTGCGCCAGGTCCGCGTGCCCTCGCCCGAGCGCCGCATCAAGGACTACCCGCACCAGCTGTCGGGCGGCATGCGCCAGCGCGTCATGATCGCCATCGCGCTGGCCTGCCGGCCCGACCTGCTGATCGCCGACGAGCCGACCACCGCGCTCGACGTCACGGTGCAGGCCGAGATCATCGACCTGATGAGCGAGCTGTGCGCCGCCAAGGGCACCGCCATCCTGATGATCAGCCACGACCTCGGCCTGGTCTCCAACATGTGCCGCCGGGTCGCCGTGATGTATGCCGGCCGGATCGTCGAGAGCCAGCCGGCCGAGGCGATCTTCGCGACGCCGCGCCATCCCTACACGCGCGGCCTGGTCGACTCGCTGCCGCGGCTGGGCGAACGCGCCAGGCGCGGCCGCCAGAAGCTGCGCGAGATCACCGGCGTCGTGCCGTCGATCGTCGCCTACCCGGCGGGCTGCCGCTTCAACCCGCGCTGCCCGCAGGCGACCGACCTCTGCCGCACCACCGCCCCGCCGGCGACGGCGCTGCCCGGCGGCCTCGTCCGGTGCCACCACCATGACTGAACCGTTGCTCGCCCTCGACGACCTCGCGGTCCACTTCAAGGTCGGCAGCGCGCTGAAGGGCGGCATACGCACCCTGAAGGCGGTCGACGGCGTGACGCTGGCCGTGAAGCCCGGCGAATGCCTGGGCCTGGTGGGCGAGTCGGGCTGCGGCAAGTCCACGCTCGCCCTGTCGATCATGGGCCTCGTCGAGCCGACGCGCGGCGAGGTCCGGCTGAACGGCACGTCGCTGGCGGCGCGCGACCGCATGGAGACCGCGCGCACCGTCCAGATGGTGTTCCAGGACCCCTACGCCTCGCTCAACCCGCGCCAGACCGTGCGCCGCACGCTGGCCGACCCGCTGCGCCTGCACGGCGTTTCCGACAAGGCGGAGGTCGAGCACCGGGTGATCGACATGATGACCAAGGTCGGGCTGCGGCCCGACCAGGCCGACCGCTACCCGCACGAGTTCTCGGGCGGCCAGCGCCAGCGCATCGGCATCGCCCGCGCCCTGATCCTCAAGCCCCAGCTGGTGATCTGCGACGAGCCGGTGTCGGCGCTCGACGTCTCGATCCGCGCCCAGATCATCAACCTGCTGCTCGACCTGAAGGACGAGATGGGCCTGTCCTACATCCTGATCAGCCACGACCTCGGCGTCGTCGAGCATGTCAGCGACCGCGTCGCCGTCATGTATCTCGGCCGCATCGTCGAGCAGGGCGGCTGGCAGGAGATCTTCGAGGACCCGCGCCACCCCTACACGCGCGCCCTGATCGCCGCGATCCCCGACCCGTTCCTGCGCGCCGACCCCGGCCTGGCGCGCGCCAAGGCCAAGGGCGAGATCGCCAGCGCGCTGAACCCGCCGTCGGGCTGCCACTTCCACCCGCGCTGCCCGATGCGCAGCGAGCGCTGCAGCAGCGACGTGCCGGTGCTCGAGCCGGTCTCGACGGCGGCCGGCGTCGACGCCGCACACGTCGCGGCCTGCCACTTCCGCGACCGCACCGCCTAGCGAAGGGGGCGCGCATGGACGCCGCCGACATCGACCGCCTGCTCGACTGGATCGTGCGCCGCGGCCTCGCCGGCATTTCCGAGGCCGACCTGGTGCGGACGTTCTGCGAGAAGGTCAACGCCGCCGGCCTGGCGCTGTCGCGCGGGCTGGTGCTGATCGACACCCTGCACCCGGTACACGAGGGCACGGTGTTCCGCTGGCGCAACGACGACGTCGCGGAAGAACCGACCGCCCGCTACGGCCCGAGCAACGAGGGCGAGATCGCCGAATCGTGGCAGCGCAGCCCGTTCTTCCACCTGCTGCAGACCGGGGCCGAGGAACTGCGCCGCCGCGTCGGCGCCGGCGAGCCGGCCGACTTTTCGGTGATCGAGGAGGCGCGGGCCAACGGCGCCACCGACTACGTCGTGTTCGTCCACCGCTTCGCCGCCGAGGCCACGATCGGCGACATGGACTGCGTCTACTCGTCGTGGGTGACCCGCGCGCCGGGCGGCTTCGACGATACCCACCTCGCCGCGCTGCGGCGCCTGGTGCCGGCGCTGGGGCTGGCGATCAAGGGCGCGGCGCTGGCGCGCGTCGCCGACACGCTGGTCGAGGTCTACCTCGGGCGCGATGCCGGCCGGCGCGTGCTGGAGGGCCGCATCCGGCGCGGCGTCGCCGACCGCATCGAGGCGGCGCTGTGGTTCTCCGACCTGCGCGGCTTCACGACCATCACCGACACCGCGCCGCCGGGCGAGATCATCCCGCTGCTGAACGACTACGCCGAGGCGGTCATCACCGGCATCCACGAGGCCGGCGGCGACGTCCTGAAACTGATCGGCGACGGCACGCTGGCGGTGTTCCGCGGCGACACCCCGTCCGACGCCTGCCGCCGCGCGCTGCGGGCCGAGGGCCTCGTGCGCCGCCGCGTCGCCGAACTGAACGAGCGCCGCCGCGCCGAGGAGCGGCCGACGACCGGCGTCTATGTCGGGCTGCACCTCGGCGAGGTGTTCTACGGCAACATCGGCAGCGTCGACCGGCTCGACTTCACGGTGGTCGGACCGGCGGTCAACGAGGCGAGCCGCATCGCCTCGATGTGCCGTTCGGTCGATCGGCCGGTGCTGGTCTCCTCCGGGTTCGCCGCCGCCCTGCCGGCCGGCGAGCGCGGCGGGCTGGTCTCGGTCGGGCGCTACGCGCTGCGCGGGGTCGGCCACGCCGAGGAACTGTTCACCCTCGACCCGGCGCTGCTGTGATCCGCCGGCGCACGACCGCGCGCGGCCTCGCCGCGCTCGTGGCGGCCGGCGCCGGCCCGGCGCTGGCGCGCCAGCGCAGCGTGCACTGGGTGAAATGGGTCGACTTCGTGCCCGAGACCGACCTGCTGTTCCGCGACGAGCTGCTGCCGCGGGCCGAGAAGGAGCTCGGCCTGCGGATCGTGCTCGAGACGGTCAACGGCAACGACCTGCTGCCGCGAATGCGCGGCGCGATCCGCGCCGGCAACGGCCCCGACCTGTTCATGGCGTTCAACGAGCAGCCGTGGCTCGCCGCCGACGCCACCGTCGACCTCGCCGACCTCGCCGCGCGCATCGCCGCGCGCGACGGCGGGTGGACCGAAGCCGCGCGGGCGCAGTGCAGCGACGGGCGGCGCTTCATGGCGTTGCCCTGGGTGACGATCGGCAGCCTCGGCACGTGGCGCAAGTCGTGGCTGCAGGAGGCCGGCGGCGCGGGCCCGCCCGCGACCTGGGACTCGTACCGCGCGATCGGCCGGGCCCTGAAGCAGGGCGGCCGCCCGATCGGCCAGACGCTCGGCCGCGCGTTCGGCGATGCGCCCGGCTTCGCCTATCCCTACCTGTGGTCGTGGGGCGGCAAGGAAGTCGAGGCCGACGGCCGCACCGTGGCGATCCACGCGCCCGAGACGATCGAGTCGGTGCGCTTCTTCCAGGGCCTGTGGGCCGACGCGATGGATCCCCGGGGGTTCGACTGGGACGACACCGGCAACAACCGCGCCTTCCTCGCCCAGGAGATCGGCGGGACGCTCAACGGCGCCTCGATCTACCTGGCGGCGCGGCGCCAGCCCGAGCGCTACCGCACGGCGACGGGCGCGCCGCTGGCGGACGACATCGTCCACGCGCCGCTGCCCGCCGGGCCGGGCGGCGCGCCCGGCCTGCACCTGCTGCAGTCGCTCCTGCTGATGCGCTACGCGCCCGACCCCGCCGCCGCGAAGGACTTCCTCGACTGGCTGTATGCGCCGGAGGCCTATGGCCGGTTCTTCCGCTCGCAGCAGGGCTTCTCGACGCCCTGCACGGGGCGCTGGGAAGGCGACCCGGCGTGGGACGCCGACCCGGTGCTGGCGCCGTTCCGCGCCGCCGCCCGCACCGGCCGCGCGCCGGGCTGGCCCGGCCCGCCGCATGCCGGCGCCGCCCGCAGCCTGTCGCGCTTCGTCGTGCCGCAGATGTATGCCCGCGCGGTGCGTGGCCAGTCCGCCGCCGAGGCGGTGGCGTGGGCCGACGGCGCGTTGCGCGCCGCCTACGCCGGCTGAGCGACGGCGGCCCTACTTCGGCCCCGACCAGCCCTCGATCGCGTCCCACTTGGCCTTGCGCTGCTCGGCCAGCGGCTTCTTGAAGTCGTGGCCGTAGGTCGCCGTGTCGAACGAGCCGTAGGTCGGGTTGGGCAGCATCAGCCACTGCTTGCCCCAGTAGGCGCTGTCGGACTCGTAGGCCTTGATGCGGTCGGCCTCGCCGCTGCGATAGCGGTCGTCGAAGTCGCCGAAATTGTCGCCGAGGTTCAGCAGGATCCGGTAGTCCTTGGCGATCGCGGCGCGGCGCGTGCTCTTGGCGCTGCCCCAGCCTTCCTTCTCGTTCTGCATCAGGAAGGTGTCGACGTTGCCGCCCATCGGGAAGCCGAGCTTCTCCATGTTGGCGCGCGTGTCCTTCTCGGTCTCGGCGCCGCGGTTGGTGACGTAGAACACCTTCACGCCCTTCGAGTCGGCGTACTTCGTGAACTCGACCGCGCCCGGGATGGCGCGCGACACCTGGTCGGCGCAGAACTGGTTCCAGGTCTTCACGCTGAAGGTCTGGTCGTTCTTCATCATCCAGGCCTGGTAGAGCGAGTTGTCGAGCACGGTCTCGTCGACGTCGAGCACCACGGCCGGCGGCAGCGCGGCGAAGTCGCCCTTCTGCTCGCCGGGCGCCGCGGTCCAGGTCTTGTCGGCCAGCGCCTCGTCGAGCCGCAGCCGGGCCAGCGCGTACACGGTGAGGGCATTGGCCTTGTACTCGACCGCGCGCTGGGTCCACAGGGTGGCCAGCAAGAGGTCGTGCGGCGGCGGCGCCTGGGCGAGCGCGGGCGCGGTCGCCAGGGTCACGGTCGCCAGGGTCACCGTCGACAGCGTCGCGGTCGACGCGAGGGCCAGCAGCGCGCCGGCCGACAGCAGCTTTCTCAGAATCACGGGCCGATCTCCTCGAGCAGTTTCGTCTTGGTCGCCGCGTCGGCGAACGAGGCCGCGATCGCCGTGCGCGTGATGCCGCGCAGCGTACGTTCGTCCAGCCCGGCCTTGGCATATTCCGTGCCGAGCGTGGTGTGGAAGAACGGCGGGTCGTCGGAATTGAGCGTCAACGGCACGCCGGCCGCGATCAGCCGGTGCAGCGGGTGCGCGGCGCGGTCGGGGTAGAGGCCGAGCGCGACGTTGCTGCCGGGACAGACCTCCAGCACGATGTTGCGCCGGGCCAGCGTCTCCATCAGGCGCGGGTCGTCGGCCGAGCGCACGCCGTGGCCGATGCGGGTCACCGGCAGGTCGTCGATCGCCGCCCACACGCTCTCCGGACCGACCACCTCGCCGGCATGGATGGTGCAGCCGTAACCCTTGTCGTGCGCCAGCCGGTAGGCCGGCGCGAAGTCGGCCGGCCGGAACTTGGCCTCGTCGCCGCCCATGCCGAAGCCGACCACGTAGTGGTGCGGCTCGGCCAGCATGGTGCGCACGACCGCCAGGGCGCGCTCCGGGCCGAGGTGGCGGATGCAGACGACGATGATGCGTCCCTCGATGCCGAACTCGGCCCGCGCCCGGTCGATCGCCTGCTCGAGCGCATCGAGCCAGGCGCCGTACGAGATGCCGAGCGCCGCCGGCCGCTCGGGCGAGCAGAACATCTCGACGTAGACCGCGCCCTCGCGGGCGGCGCTGGCGAGGTAGCCATACATCACGTCGCCGAAGTCGCGCGCCGTGCGCAGCGTCGTGCAGACGCGGTCGTAGGCGTCGAGGAAGCTCAGGAAGTCGGTCATGGCGTAGAAGCCGTCGGCCGTGAACAACCCATCCGGCAGGTCGAGCCCGTTGCGCCGCGCGAGGTCGCGGGCCAGCGCCGTCGGGATCGATCCCTCGAGGTGGACGTGCAGTTCGGCCTTGGGAATCACGCAAAACCTCGCGGTGGCCGGTTCGGCCTTTGCAACCAATTGTCGGTCGCATAATCGGCCTTTCCGTCCACCACGTGCAAGGCATAGGCGTGGCGCGGCCGGCCCGAGCGGTTGGGCGCGCTGGCATGCGGCAAGAGCCCGTGCAGCACGACCAGCGTGCCGCGCGGCGCCTCCAGAGCGACCGGTGGCGTGTCGGGCCACGGCGTCGCATCGACCGTCTCGCTGACCAGCGCCTCGCCGCGGCGGCGGAAGCGCTGGCGCAGCGGGCCGCGATGGCCGCCCGGCAGCGCCACCAGGCAACCGTTGTCGCGGTCGGCGTCGTCCAGCGCGATCCAGAAGCCGGTGACCGTCGAGGGCCGCGTGTAGAGGTAGGTCGCGTCCTGGTGCCAGCCGACCTCGCCGCCGATGTGCGGCTGCTTGAACAGGTACATCGACTGCACGAGCAGCGGCCGTTCGAGGCCCAGCGCCCCGGCCAGCGCCGCCAGTTCGGGTCGGCGCGACACCCGGTCGAACACGGGATCGAGGTCGTGCAGAGCGTGGCCGATCTTGTTCAGCGCCAGCGGCACCGGCTGGTCGGTCGCCTCCTCCTCGAAGAAGAAGCGGATGGCGTCGCCCGACTCGCGGAAGGTGCGGTCGCGGGCATGGCCCTGGTCGCGGGTCGAGAACACCGTGCGTGCCGGTCCGGGATCGTAGCCGGCGACCAGCTCGGCCGCCCTTTCCTGCAGCGCGTCGCAGTCGGCGGCCGGCAGGAAGCCCGGCAGCACCAGGAAGCCGTCGCGCTGCCAGGCGGCGAGGTCGACGCTCACCGCGCCACCCGCTCCATCACCACCGGGACCTCGGGCAGCGCGGAGTCGGCGATGTAGATCGCCTGCCGCACGATCGCGATGGCCCGGTCGGCGTCGGCCTCGCTGGCGGCATGGACGAGGCACAGCGGATCGCCGGTGCGCACCGCGCGGCCGACCTCGACCATGCCGGTCAGCCCGACCGCGGGATCGATCGTGTCGGCGGCGTTGGTGCGGCCGCCGCCCAGCGTCACCACGGCGATGCCGACCTGGCGCGCATCCATGCCGGCGACGTGGCCGGCGTGCTGCGCGGTACAGGCCCGCACCACCGGCGCGGTCGGCAGGTAGCGCGTGGACCGCTCGAGGAAGTCGGCCGGCCCGCCCAGCGCCGTCACCATGCGCGCGAAGGTCGCCGCGGCGCGGCCATCGTCGAGCGCCGCCTCGGCGCGCGCCCGGCCGGCCGCGGCGCTCGGCGCCAGCCCGCCCAGCGCCAGCATCTCGCCGGCCAGCGCCAGCGTGACGTCGTGCAGGCGCGGCTCGCGCGGCCCCTCGCCCTTCAGGTAGGCGACGGTCTCGGCGATCTCGAGCGCGTTGCCGACGCTGTCGCCCAGCACGCGGTCCATGTCGGTGATCAGCGCCACGGTCGGCAGGCCGGCCTGGTTGGCCACCGCGACCAGGCTCTGCGCGAGGTCGCGCGCCATCTCCTCGGTATCGCAGAACGCGCCCGAGCCGCACTTCACGTCCATCACCAGCCCGTCGAGCCCGGCCGCGATCTTCTTCGACAGGATCGAGCTGACCAGCAGCGGGATCGACTCGACCGTCGCGGTGACGTCGCGGATGGCGTAGAGGCGGCGATCGGCCGGCGCGAGGTCGTCGGTCTGGCCGATGATGGCGCAGCCGACCTCGCGCACGACGCGGCGGAAGGTGTCGATGTCGGGCTGGGTAACGTAGCCCGGGATCGCCGTCAGCTTGTCGAGCGTGCCGCCGGTGTGGCCCAGCCCGCGGCCCGAGATCATCGGCACGAAACCGCCGCAGGCCGCGACCAGCGGCGCCAGCATCAGGCTGACCTTGTCGCCGACGCCGCCGCTCGAATGCTTGTCGATCACCGGCCCCGGCAGGCCGAGGCTCTTCCACTCCAGCACGCGGCCCGAGCGGGTCAGGCCGAGCGTCAGCGCCACCCGCTCCTCGGTCGTCATGCCGCGGAAGAATACCGCCATCGCGAAGGCCGCGACCTGGCCCTCGCCCAGGCTGCCGTCGTGGATGCCCCGCGTGACGAAGGCGATCTCGTCGGCCGAGAGCTCGTTCCCGTCGCGCTTCTTGCGGATGATTTCCTGCGGCAGCATCGCGCGACAATAACCCAGGATGCCGGCGACGCCAGCCGGCTCGCTGTACGCCGCGCCGGTCGCGCGGTATGCTGTCGGCACGACGGGGAGCTGGTCAGCGAAGAGGGTAAGGCAGGATGGCCAGCACCATCTGGGTCGCGGTCGATGGCAGTCCCTTCGGCGACGGCAGCCGCGACAATCCCTTCGACAGCATCGAGGCCGCGCAGCAGGCGGTCCGCGACATCCTCGCGGCCGGGCCGCAGGCCGACGACATCACGGTCCGGATCGGCGGCGGCACCTACCAGCTGTCGGCCCCCCTCACCTTCACCGCCGCCGACTCGGGCACCAACGGTCACGTGGTTCGCTACGAGGCGGTCGCGGGCGAGACGCCGATCCTCTCGGGCGGCGAGGCGGTCACCGGCTGGACGGCGGTGAGCCATCCCGGCCTCGACCTCGCGGCCGGCGCGAGCCTGTGGAAGGCCCATGTCGGGACCGGCATCGACACCCGCCAGCTCTACGTCGATGGCGACCGCGCGACCCGGGCGGAAAGCAACCCGGCCGGCACGACCGACAACCCGGTCTACCCCGAGGGCTTTCGCCCGACCTCCAACATGTCGGACAACCTCGACGGCATCAGCTACGCGGTGACCACCGCGAACGGTGCCAACTGGCGCGACCCGACGACCTGGACCAACCTCTCCGACATCGAGGCGGTGGTCTACGACCAGTGGAAGATGATGTCGGTGCCGCTGCAGTCGGTGACGCCGCAGGTCGGCCTCGTTCCCGGGCTGCTGCGGCTCGACGATTCGGCCTCGGCCTGGACCAACGCCAACCTGTCGCGCGCCGCGCCGACCGCGACGCTGGTCGAGGGCGTCCCGATCGCGCTCCTGAACGGCGAGCACTCGACGCAGGGCATCGAGGTCGGGATGAACGTCACCGGGATCGGCGTGCAGGCCGGCACGACGATCACCGCCGTCGACACCAGCTACAACCTGGTCACGCTCAGCCAGCCCATCGACCTGCCGGGCAGCGCGACCATCCAGTCGAACGTCTCGCTCACGATCACCGACCCGACGACCGGCCAGCCGGTGGTCGAGGGCCCGGGCATCTGGAGCTTCTGGCGGGTGACCAAGTTCGAGAACGCCTACCAGTTCCTCGACCAGCCGCGCGAATGGTACCTCGATCGCGGCACCGGCGATCTCTACCTGGTGGGCGAGGCGGGTTTCGATCCCAACGCGCACGACGTGCAGATGCCGAGGCTGGAGCAGTTGCTGGTCGGCCAGGGCACGGCGGCGGCGCCGGTCTCCAACCTGGTGTTCGACGGCCTCGACTTCCGCTACGCCACCTGGCTCGCGCCCAACGGGGCGGACGGCTACGTTTCCGACCAGAGCGGCTTCCGCGTGGTCGGCGGCGGCCATCCGACCAACGTCATCGGCCACGTCCAGGACCTCGAGCGCACGCCGGGCAACATCTCGATCGACCACGGCGTCAACATCGTCTTCTCGGACAGCCGGTTCAGCCACCTCGGCGGCGTCGGTATCGATTTCCTGCCCGGCGCGCAGGGCAACGCCATCTACAACAGCATCTTCGACGACATCTCGTCGGCGGCGATCCAGTTCGGCGGCATCTCGGCGGCCGACGCGCGGCCCGCCACGGATGCCGGGATCACCCGCGACAACACGATCTCCGGCAACGTCATCGGCCACGCCGGCGCCGAGTTCGTCGACGCCGCGGGCATCTTCATCGGCTTCGCGCAGAACACCGAGATCTCCGACAACTACATCGCCGACGTGCCGTGGGCGGGCATCGCCATGGGGTGGGGCTGGGGCCTGATGGACGCGGGCGGCTTCGCCGGGCTGCCCGGCGCCGACCCCGGCATGTGGGGGCCCGGGCTGGCGCCCTACCCGTCGAACGACCCGACCATCATGCAGGGCAACCGGATCGTCTCGAACACCATCACGCGCTTCCTGCAGACGCTGTGGGACGGCGGCGCCGTCTACACGACCGGCTTCCAGGGCACCAGCCTCGCCAACGGCACCGAGATCCGCGACAACTACTTCTACGACAAGCGCGCGGGCGGCGGCGGCAACGTGATCTATACCGACGGCGGCACCCGCTACGTCACCGCCGAGGGCAACATCCTGCTCGACAACGCGCAGGGCCACATGGACCTCGGCCCCGCCTTCTCCGCCCTCGACCCCCTGAACGGCCTGCTGTCGGGCAACCCGTTCACCATCTTCCCGCTGGTCAACAGCGCCAAGTACGGCGGCGAGATCGGCGGCTGCGTCACCTATGGCGACATCACCTACATCGGCAACCTCTGGCAGAACCTGTGGACGACCAACCCGTTCTCGGCCAGCGGCTTCAACCCGGCCAACTGGCCGACCAACCCGCTGTTCTACGACCCGGCGCCGCAAGAATGGACGCCGGCGCTCAGCTTCCTCGGCAACAAGATCGTGGACGGCACCCTGGTCGACAACCTGCTGGTGCTGACCCGCGCCAGCGCCACCGCCGTGACGCGCATGGACGATCACGCGGGCGCCGTGACCTTCGGCCTGCAATCGATGCGCGACGGCCACTCGATCTCGCTGCTGTCCGACGCCACGGGGCGCGAGGCAGGCGCCCTGCCCTACGGCACCTTCTCGACCGCCGCGTGGCTCGCGTCCGAACACAAGGCCCTTGGCAGCATCGGCGCGGCCAACGGGCTGATCGATGAGGGCGTATGGCTGCCGACCGCGATGATCGGCGGCCATGCGCTCGCCCTGACCGACATGCAGGTCGGCGCCAACAGCGTGCTCGCGACCTTCGAGGGCGGCTACCAGGCCAACTACATGCTGGGCGGAACCCGTTCCATCCTGCAGGGCATCTCGGGCGACCATCCCGCGATCGTGGTGCTCCGGCTGGCCAGCCAGCAGAACGGCCTCGCGCTCTACGAGGCCGACCGCGCCAGCGGCGCGGTGGACGCGCAGGGCACCACGCTGGCGCCCGGCGACGCCGGCTACCTGCGGGCGGCGCTCGACAAGGCGCAGGCCGCCGGGCTGGTGTTCGGGCCGCAGGAACTGCCGGGCTACGGCCAGCAGGCCGTGCTGCGCGATATCTCGATCGATCCGGCCAAGAACTACGGCCTGCTGCTGATCGTGAACAACAACCCGGCGACGATGTTCTCGTCCTACGCGGCAGCCAACCCGCACGGCGACGTGCAGATCGTGACGCTGGGCCAGGCCGATCGCGGCGTCACCTTCGGCATCGAGGACCTGTCGGTGAGCGGCGGCCACTCCGACCGCGACTACAACGACCTGATCGTGACCTTCAATTTCAACGCCCACGACCCGGTCTGAAGCGGCTCACGCCGCGAAGGCCTCGAGGAAGCGGCGCAGCAGCCGACGCACGCCCGCCGATGCCTCGCCGGCGACCGCCAGCGTCTGCTCGTGCGCCAGCGCGCCGGGCACCAGCCCGGCGGCGTAGTTGGTCATCAGCGACAGCGCCGCGACCTTCATCCCGGCATGCCGCGCCAGGATCGTCTCGGGCACGGTCGACATGCCGACCGCGTCGGCGCCCAGCACGCGCGCGGCGGCGATCTCGGCCGGCGTCTCGAAGCTCGGGCCGCTGAAGAAGACGTAGACGCCCTCGTGGCAACGCACGTCGGCGGCGCGCGCGGCGTCCATCAGCTGGCGGCGCAGGGCGGGATCGTAGGCGTCGACCATGTCGACGAAGCGGCCGTCGCCCTGGATGCCGAACAGCGGGTTCTGGCCGGTGAAGTTCACGTGGTCGCTGATCGCCATGACCGAGCCCGGCGGCATGTCGAGCCGCAGGCTGCCGGCGGCGTTGGTCAGCAGCACCGCCTCGCAGCCCGCCGCGGCGAGGGCGCGGACCGGCACCGCCATCTCGTCGATCCGGCCGCGCTCGTAGTAGTGCGCCCGGCCCTGCAGCACGGCGACCGGCGTCGGCCCGACCGTGCCCAGCACCAGTCGGCCGGCATGGCTGCCGACCGTGGTCGCCGGGAAGCCCGCGAGCTCGGCGTAGGGAATGGTGGCGACCGCCGCGACCTCGTCGGCGAAGGCGCCGAGGCCGGAGCCCAGCACCACCCCGACGCGCGGCCTGAAGCCGCCGGCCCGCTCGACGATGACCGAACTCATGGCGTCTCCAGGTGGGAGGGTCCGAACGACAGCGGCAACAGCTGGCCCAGCGTCACGGTGCGGTGCAGCCCGTCCGGCCCGCACAGGTGAATGGGCAGGTCGTCGGACGCGAACTCGCGCAACTTCTGGCGGCAGCCGCCGCACGGCGTGATGACCTCGGGGCCCGGCCCGACCACGACGCATTCGACGATGCGGCGCTGGCCCGCCGCCACCATCGCGGCGATCGCGCCGGCCTCGGCGCAGAGGCCCTGCGGGTAGGCCGCGTTCTCGACGTTGCAGCCGCCGTGGAGCGAGCCGTCGGCGGCGCGCAGCGCGGCGCCGACGTGGAACTTCGAGTAGGGCGCGTGGGCGCGCAGCATCAGGCGACGCGCCAGGCCGAGCAGGTCGTCCATCAATGCTCCTTCTCGTAGGGCACGCCCGCGGCGCGCGGCGCCACGGCGCGGCCGATGAAGCCGGCCAGCAGGAAGATGGTGAGAAGATACGGCATCGCCTGCACGAGTTGCACCGGCACCTCGCCGATCCCCGGCACCTTGACGCCCTGCAGGCGGATCGCCACGGCGTCGAGCAGGCCGAACAGCAGGCAGGCGCCGAAGGTCGGGCCGGGCCGCCACTTGCCGAAGATCACGGCGGCCAGCGCGATGAAGCCCTGCCCCGCCGTCATGTCGCGACTGAAGCCGGCGTTCTGGCCGATCGACAGGTAGGCGCCGGCGAGGCCCGCGAACACGCCGCACAGCAACACCGCGCGGTAGCGCAGGCCGTTCACCGAGATGCCGGCGGCATCGACCGCCAGCGGCATCTCGCCGACCGCGCGCAGTCGCAGCCCGAAGCGGGTGCGCGCGACGATCCACCACGACAGCGGCACCGCGGCCAGCGCGGCATAGACCAGGATGTTGTCACCGGCCTCGGGCAGGAACAGCGGCCGCAGCCGCTGGGCGCCGTCGAGCGGCGGCGTCTGGCCACCGCGGTTGAACCACGCGGTGCCCAGCACGACGGTCAGGCCGGCCGCCACGATGTTCAGCGCGACGCCGCTCACCACCTGGTTGCCGCGATGGGTGATGCAGGCGAAGCCGTGCAGCAGCGCCAGCACCAGCGACGCCGCGATGCCGGCCGCCACGCCGGCCCACGCCGAGCCGGCGACCGCGGCGGTGGCGGCGGCGGCGAAGGCCGCCACCAGCATCTTGCCTTCCAGCCCGACATCGATGATGCCGGCCTTCTCGGAGAAAAGGCCACCCATCGCGCACAGCACCAGCGGCGTGGCGACCCGCAGCGTGGCGGCCAGCGTCAGCAGGACGAAGGTGAGAGCCTCCTCCACCTAGGCCCCTCCCTTGCCGGCCGACGCCGGGAACAGGGAAAGCAGGCGCTGCAGCCACGGCCGCGGCATGTTGAGCAGCGCGCCCGAGAACAGGATGATCAGGCCCTGGATCACCACCGTCATCTCGCGGGTGATCGCCGGGATCTCGAAGGCGAGCTCGGCGCCGCCCTGCTGCAGCGCGCCGAACAGCAGCGCCGCCAGCAGGATGCCGAGCGGGTGGCCGCGCCCCATCAGCGCCACCGCGATGCCGGCGAAGCCGTAGCCGGCCGGGAAATCGAGCACGATGCGCTGGTGCACGCCCATCAGCTCGTTGACCGCGACGAAGCCCGCGAGGCCGCCCGACACCGCCATCGCCAGCATCGTGGTGCGGCGCAGGCTGGTGCCGGCATAGACGGCGGCTTCCGGGTTGTGGCCCATGGTGCGCAGCGCGTAGCCCCACGGGGTGTGCCACAGGAAGATCCAAGTGCCGACGCAGCAGGCCAGCGCCAGCACCAGCGACAGGTTGAGCGCCGAGGGCGCGACGGCGATGCCGAGCCACGACAGCGCCTCCTGCATCGAGGGTATCTTGCCGGCGGCGGTGAAGGTGCGGCTCTGCGGCGTCATCGAGCCCGGCGCGATCAGCACGTTGACCATCAGGTAGACCATCAGCGCCGAGGCGAGGAAGTTGAACATGATGGTGGTGATGACGATGTGGCTGCCGCGCCACGCCTGCAGCCACGCGGGCACCGCCGCCCACGCCGCGCCGAACAGCGCCGCGGCGAGGACGGCGAGCGGGACCAGCGCCCACGCCGGCAGCACGCGGTCGAGCGCCAGGATCGCCAGCCCGCAGCCCAGGCCGCCGATATAGGCCTGGCCCTCGCCGCCGATGTTGAACAGCCCGGCATGGAAGGCGACCGCCACCGCCAGCCCGGTGAAGATGAAGTTGGTGGCGTAGTACAGCGTGTAGCCGATCGACTCCGACGAGCCGACCGCGCCGGTCACCAGGAGCCGCAGCGCCTGCACCGGGTCGGCGCCGATCACCCGCACGATCAAGCCGACCACCAGGAAGGCGAGCGCGATGTTGACCAGCGGCAGCACCGCGATCTCGGCCCAGCGCGGCAGCGGCTTCATGCGGCCGCGCCTGTTGCTGCGCCCGTTGCCGCCCCGGCCATCATCAGTCCCAGCGTCCGCTCGTTGGCCTCGGCGACCGGCATCTCGCCGGCGACCCGGCCGGCGAACATCACGACGACGCGGTCGGCCAGCGCCAGGATCTCGTCGAGCTCGACCGACACGACCAGCACGGCGCAGCCGGCGTCGCGCGCCTTGACCAGCTCGCGGTGGATGAACTCGATGGCACCGATGTCGACGCCGCGCGTCGGCTGGCCGACCAGCAGCACCTTGGGGCCCCGCGCCAGCTCGCGCGCCAGCACCAGCTTCTGCTGGTTGCCGCCCGAGAAATGCGACGACAGCAGGCCCGGCGTGCGCGGCCGCACGTCGAAGCGCTCCATCAGCTCGGCGCAGTGGCGGTCGACCTCCGGCCGGTCGAGCAGGTGGTGGCGGCACCACGGCGGCTCGGCCTGGTAGCCGAGGATCGCCGACTCCGATGCCTCGAAGGCGCCGACGATGCCCTGGCGCAGCCGGTCCTCCGGCACGTGCGCCACGCCCAGCGCGCGCATCTCGCCGGGGTCGCCGGGATGGGCGGCATCGATGGCGCGGCCGCACACGGCGAGCGTGCCGCCGGTCGGCGGCCGGATGCCGGCCAGCACCTGCAGCAGCTCGGTCTGGCCGTTGCCGGTGACGCCGGCGACGCCGACGATCTCGCCGGCACGCAGCGACAGGTCGACGCCGTCGAGCAGGCGCACGCCGCGCCGGTCGACCAGCGTCAGGCCGCGCGCCTCGAGCAGCGTCGCGCCGACGCGCGGTGCGGCCTTGTCGAGCCGCAGCCGGACCTTGCGGCCGACCATCAGCTCGGCCAGCTCGTCGGCGCTGGTCGCGGCGGTGTCGCGCTCGGCCACGATCGCGCCCTGGCGCATCACGCAGACCCGGTCGGTGACCGCCAGGATCTCGCGCAGCTTGTGGGTGATCAGCACCACGGTGACGCCGCGATCGCGCAGGCCGCGCAGGATGCGGAACAGCTGCTCGGTCTCCTGCGGCGTCAGCACCGCGGAAGGCTCGTCGAGCACCAGGATGCGGGCGCCGCGGAACAGCACCTTCAGGATCTCGACCCGCTGCTGCTCGCCGACCGACAGGTCGGCGACCCGGGCATCGGGATCGACCGACAGCCCGTAGGCGTCGGCCAGCCGCGCCAGCTCGGCCCGCGCCGCCGCCAGGCCGCCCTTGAGGAGCGGGCCGCCCTCGGCGCCCAGCACGAGGTTCTCCAGCACCGTGAAGGGATCGACCAGCATGAAGTGCTGGTGGACCATGCCGATGCCGTGGGCGATGGCGTCGCGCGGGTTGTCGATCCGCACGGCGCGGCCGTCGACCCGGATCTCGCCGGCATCGGCGCGGTACAGGCCGTACAGGATGCTCATCAGCGTCGACTTGCCGGCGCCGTTCTCGCCGACGATGCCGGTGATGGTGCCGGGCGCGATGGCGAGCGAGACCCCGCGCACGGCCTGCACGGCGCCGAACGACCTCTGGATGCCGGAAAGCTCGATCGCCGCCGGGACGGCCATTAGCGCCGCGTCACTTGCAGGAATTGTTGCTCATGTAGTCGTGCACGACGATCTTGCCCGACACGATGTCGGCCTTGGCGGCCTCGACCTTGGCCTTCATCTCCGGCGTGATCAGCTTCTCGTTGTAGGTGTCGAGCGCCCAGTCGACGCCGCCGTCCTTGAGGCCCAGCACCTGCGCCCCGCCCTTCCAAGTGCCGGCCTGGGCCTGCTTGAAGCTGTTGTAGGCGGCGAGGTCGACGCGCTTCAGCATCGAGGTCAGCATGGTGCCGGGATGCAGGTGGTTCTGGTTGGAATCGACGCCGATGCCCAGCTTGCCGCGGTCCTTGGCGGCCTGGAGGATGCCCAGCCCCGTCGAGCCGGCGGCGGCGTAGACGACGTCGACGCCGCGGTCGAACTGGCCCTTGGCGAGCTCGGCGCCGCGGCCCGGGTCGTTCCACGCGGCGGGCGTCGTGCCGGTCATGTTGGCGATCACCTCGGCGGAAGGGTTGGCGTACTTCACGCCCTGCTCGAAGCCGCACAGGAACTTGCGGACCAGCGGGATGTCCATGCCGCCGACGAAGCCGACCTTGCCGCTCTTCGAGGCCATCGCCGCCAGCACGCCGACCAGGAACGAGCCCTCGTGCTCGCGGAAGGTCACAGACTGCACGTTGGGCAGGTCGACCACGCTGTCGATGATGGTGAAGCGGGTCTTGGGGAATTCCTTGGCGACCTTCTCGAGCGGCACGGCCTGCGAGAAGCCGACGGCGACGATCGGGTCCTGGCCGCGCTGGGCGAAGCGGCGCAGCGCCTGCTCGAACTGGGTCTCGTTGCTCGGTTCGAACTCGGCGACCGCGATGCCGGTCTCCTTGGTGAACTTCTCGGCGCCCATCGAGACGCCCTCGTTGAACGACTTATCGAACTTGCCGCCGGTGCTGTAGATCACGGCCGGCTTGACCGGCGCCTGGGCGATGGCGGTCGCGGACAACGTCGCGGCCGCGAGCAGGACGGACAGCGGCTTGATCCAGCGCTTCATGGGGGCTCCTTCGGACAGTCGCGGCCAGTGTGGACCGCCCGGCGGCGCGGGTCTAGGAGGGGGAGAAGCGGCACGGGACTTGCAGTCCCGCGGCACCAGGGAGTGAGCACATGGCCGACTACGATCTCGTGATCCGCAACACAACCATCGCCACCGCGGCGGACGTCGTGAAGGGCGACATCGGCATCGTCGGCGGGCGGGTCGTGGCGCTGGGCGAGCGGCTCGACAAGGGCCGGAAGGAGATCGACGCGACCGGGCTGATCGCCGTGCCGGGCGGCATCGACGCCCATGTCCACTTCGACCAGGACACCGCCGACGGCTCCGTCTTCTGCGACGACTTCGAGAGCGGCAGCCGGGCGGCGGCGGCCGGCGGCACCACCACCATCCTGCCCTTCGCCTACCAGTCGAAGGGCCAGTCGCTGCGCGACGCGGTCAACCGCTACCACCAGCGGGCCGAGGGCAAGTCGCTGATCGACTACGCCTTCCACGTCATCCTGTCCGACCCGTCCGAGAAGATCATGGGCCAGGACTTCCCGGCGCTGGTCGCCGACGGCTACACCTCGTTCAAGGTCTACATGACCTACGACGACGTGAAGCTCTCCGACCGCGAGATGCTCGACGCGCTGGCGGCGGCGCGGCGCGAGCAGGCGATGCTGATGATCCACGCCGAGAACTCGGACTGCATCGGCTGGCTGACCGAGCGGCTGGAGCTGAAGGGCATGACGGCGGCCAAGTTCCACGCCACGTCGCGGCCCTTCGTGGTCGAGCGCGAGGCGACGCACCGCGCGATCTCGCTGGCCGAACTGCTCGACGTGCCGATGCTGCTGGTCCACGTCTCGGCCAAGGAGGCGATGCACGAGATCCAGCGCGCCCAGGCGCGCGGCCTCAAGGTCTACGGCGAGACCTGCCCGCAGTACCTGTTCCTGTCGGAGGAGGACTTCGAGAAGCCGGGCGACGAGGGCGCCAAGTGCGTCTGCTCGCCGCCGCCGCGCGGCACCGACAACCAGGAGCACATCTGGACCGGCCTGTCGGCCAACACCTTCTCGGTGCTGTCGTCCGACCACGCCGCCTTCAAGTACGACGACGTGCGCGGCAAGAAGCTGCCCGGCGCCGACAAGAGCTTCCGCAAGATCCCGAACGGCGTGCCGGGCGTCGAGACGCGCCTGCCGCTTCTGTTCTCCGAGGGCGTCAACAAGGGCCGGATCACGCTGCAGCAGTTCGTGGCGCTGTCGTCGACCAACGCCGCGAAGATCTACGGCCTGCACCCGCGCAAGGGCACCATCGCGGTCGGCGCCGACGCCGACATCGTGCTGTGGGATCCCGAGCGCAAGGTCAGCCTCACCAACTCGATCCTCCACCACAATTGCGACTACACGCCCTACGAGGGTCGGCAGCTGACCGGCTACCCGGTGATGACGCTGTCGCGCGGCGAGGTCGTGATGGAGGAAGGCCGCATGAGCGGCTCGGCCGGCCGCGGCCGCTTCCAGCGCTGCGACCGCCCCGAGCCGGCGCGGCCGCGCGGCAAGCCGCTGATCGACCCGTCGATCTTTAATTGAACGACGTGAAAGGTCCCTCGCTGCGCTCGGGATGACAGCCCTTTTCTTGTCATCCCGAGCGCAGCGAGGGACCCTTCGTCAGCCAAACCGCCGGATCGAGAACGGCTCGACCGCCAGGCTGGTGCTGCGCCCGCCGATCATCTCCGCCGTCAGGCGCGCCAGTACCGGCGCCAGCGTGTAGCCGTTCGAGCTGACGCAGTTGAAGAAGCCGGGCAGGCCCGGGACCTCGCCGAGGATCGGGGCGCGGTCGATGTTGACGTTCATGCCGGCCCAGATGCGCACGGCGTGGAGCTGGGCCAACGCGGGCACGGCGCGGCTGGCGATCCACAGGTTGCCCTCGACCGAGCCGCGCAGCGCGCGCGACAGGCGCTGCTGCTCGTCGAGGCCGGCCGTCCAGCCGCCGCCGATCATGAAGGCGCCCGAGCCCATCTGCTTCAGCGTCAGATGGCGATGGGCGTAGGCGACCAGCCTCGACAGCGTCGGCGCGGTTGGCTCGGTCACCACCATCTGCAAGGGCGCGCCGCGCACCGGCAGGTCGACGCCGACCATCCGTGCGACCTCGGCCGCCCAGGGTCCGGCGGTGTTGACGACGCGGCGGGCGCGGATCGTGCCGCGGCTGGTCGTCACCTTCCACGCCGTACCGTCGCGCTCGATCGCCCGCACGTTGCTGCCACGCCGGAAGCGCGCGCCCATCGCCCTGGCCTTGCCGACGACGGCGTAGGTCCCCTTCAGCGGGTTGATCTTGCCCTCGCCCGGGCACCACTCGGCGGCGATCGCGACGTCGCCGATGCAGGGCTCGAGCGCGCGCAGCTCGTTGGCGCCGATCAGCTCGGCCTCGATGCCATGCGCCCGCTCGACCGCGATCTTGCTCTTCAGGAAGGCGATGTCGCGCTCGGTCTCGGCCAGCATCAGCCCGCCGCACACCGTCATTTCTAGGTCCTCGCCGGTGTCGCGCTGGATGTCCTCCCACAGCTTCACCGACACCGGCCCCAGCGGCAGCGTGTCGAGCGCCCGGTTGGGACCGGGCGGCGGATCGAGCGAATGGTCGAAGGCCAGCAGCTGGACGTGCATCGAGCCGGCATTGGCGCCCGAGGCCTGGAGATTGATGTCGTCGCGCTCGACCACCATCACCTCGACGCCGTCCTGCGCCAGCCAGTAGGCGAGGCAGGAGCCCGCGACGCCGCCGCCGATCACCAGCGTGTCGACCGTCTCGTCGGGCAGCGGTGCGGTCTCGCGCGGCCGCGCCATGTCGGGCGGCACGAAGTCCTTGTGGCCGGTCCACTCGGGCCGCTCGACGGTCAGCGACCGGATCGGCACCGGCTTGGCGGGCGGGCGCGGCGCGAACAGGCCGAACTCGCCGACCTCTTCCGTGGTCATCCGCGCCACCGCCGCCGCGCAGTAGCGGCCCTGGCAGCGGCCCATGCCGACGCGGCAGGCGCGCTTCAGCGCGGCCGGCGAATCGTGTCCCTTGGCGATGAGGCCGCGCAGCTCGCCGGCCGTCACCTCCTCGCAGCGGCAGACCACGGTGTCGTCGGGCATCGCGCGCGGATCGGCGGCCGGCGCCTCGAACAGCGACCACAGCGCGGCCTGGAAGCGCGCGGCGCGGCGCAGCGTGCGCTCGGCCTCGCGCACCGGCGCCGCCGTCAGCCCGAGGTCGCGGGCGATCGCCGCCGCCGTGACCATGCCTTGCGCCCGTGCCGCCTGGGCGCCACCGAAGCGCGCGCCGTCGCCGATCGCGTAGACGCCGGCCACGCTGGTTCGCCCCTCGCCGTCGGTCAGCGTCTCCATCGAGCCCAGCCCGCGGGCGGCGAAGCGGTGGGCGCAGCCGAGCGCCCGCGCCAATTCCGACGAGGACGCGAAGCCGACGTTCAGCGCCACCACGTCGGCTTCGATCCGCAGGTTGCCGGCCTCGACCGCCGCGACGCGATCCGTGCCGACCAGCCGCGTGACGCGGCGGTTCCAGTGCAGGCGCTTGCCGAGCCGTGCCACCAGCGACGCGCCGTCGAGCAGCAGCGCCGGGTCGGCGGCGGCGGCGCGCGCCACGTCGCCCCACCGTCCGAGGCCGGGCCGCGGCGCGGCCTCGAGCACCGCGACGACGTTGGCGCCGCCGTCGATCAACTCGACCGCGGTCTGCAGGCAGAGCGGCCCGTTGCCCGCGATCACGATGCGCTCGCCCGGCGCCACGCGGTACGACCGCGCCAGCGTCTGCAGGCCGCCCACCGTCATCACGCCGGGCAGCGTCCAGCCCGGCACCGCCGGCGCCTGCTCGTAGGCGCCGGTCGCCAGCACCAGCCGCTTCGGCCGGTACAGCACGGAGCGCCCCGACACCAGGGCGGCCACCTCGGTCGGGGCGAAGGCCGCCCAGGCCGTGGCGTCGGTCACGATCTTCGCCCCGGCGCGGCGGGTCGCCTCGACCAGCACGGCGCCGTCCTGGAACTGGCGGTCGAGCGTCGACGGGTCGGCGGCGTGCGAGGGCGCCAGCGGCTTGTAGTACTGGCCGCCGGGATAGAGCCGCTCGTCCAGCACGACGACGTCGGCGCCGGCCAGGGCGAGGCCGCGGGCGGCGGCCAGGCCGGCAGGCCCCGCTCCCACCACCAGCACGTCGCAGTCGACTTCCTCGGCCGACGGCGCGGGTTCGACGGGGGGCGCGGCCGTGGCGCGCGGGTCGCCATCCGGCGCGGAGCGCACGTCGAGGCCCTCGGCCGCCGGCGTCAGGCAGGCGCGCTGGCTCGGCCGGCCGTCGACCGTGACCAGGCAGTCGAAGCAGACGCCCATGCCGCAATAGGGGCCGCGCGGCGCGCCGGAGCGGGCCTGGCGCACGGCGACCACGCCGGCGGCGGCCAGCGCGGCCGCGATGGTCTCGCCCGGCAGGGCCTCGATCTCGCGGCCGTCGAAGCGGAAGCGGACCGGCGGACCGCTCGGCCGCATGTCAGCGGACTTCAGGCGCATGACAAAATGTCTACAATGGCGGGCAGAGGTACGACATGAAGAAGTTTCGCGGCACCTACACGGTCCTGATCACCCCCTTCACCGCCGACGGCAAGAAGGTCGACGAGGCAGCGCTCCGGCGGCTGGTCGATTTCCAGATCGCCGAGGGCATCCACGGCCTGATCCCGCTGGGCAGCACCGGCGAGTTCCTGAGCGTCACGCCGGACGAGCGGCGCCAGATCGTCGAGATCGTGGTCAAGCAGGCGGCCGGCCGCGTGCCGGTGCTGATCGGCACCGGCGCCGAGTGGACCGACGAGGTGATCCGCACCAGCCGCGAGGCCGAGTCGATGGGCGCCGACGGCGTGATGATCATCCCGCCCTTCTACAGCGTGCCGACCGACGACGAACTCTACACCCACTACAAGAAGGTGGCGGACGCGATCTCGCTGCCGATCATGGTCTACAACAACCCGGCGACCGCCAACGTCGACATGATGCCGGAGCTGATCGCGCGCATCGCCCAGATCCCGAACTGCTCCTACGTCAAGGAATCGACCCTCGACCCGACGCGCGTGCGCGACATCATCCGGCTGGCCGGCGACAAGATGACGGTGTTCGCCGGCGTGCTGGGCTACGAGTCGTTCTGGCTGGGCGCCGAGGGCTGGGTCGCGGTGTGCTCCAACGTGATCCCGCGCTGGTCGGCGCAGCTGTTCGAGCTGGTCGCCGACAAGCGCGACATGGATGCCGCGCTGGCGCTCTACATGAAGATGACGCCGCTGCTGTGGTGGGTCGGCGGGCCGCGCTACGTCTCGGGCACCAAGGCGTGCTTCGAGATGATGGGCATGGACATGGGCCCGCCGCGCGCCCCGCGCCTGCCGCTGCCCGAGGCCCAGCGCCCCGCCCTGCGCAAGGTGCTGCAGGAGATGGGCGTGCTGCCCGACGCGAAGCAGCGCGCCAGCGCCTAGCACCTTAGTGGTCGTCGCGCGCCAGCTGCTTGTCGGCAGCGGCGCCGTAGGCCCGGCCGTAGTAGGCCTCGATGCGGCGCTGCACGAAGTCCCAGCAGGTGGTCATCGCCAGGTAGATGATGGCCACCACGCAGAACACCTCCAGCACCTGGAACTTCTGCTGCATCAGGATCTGGCCGCGCCGCAGCACCTCTTCCATCGAGATCACCGAGGCGATCGAGGTCGTCTTCAGGAGGCCGTTCACCGAGTTGCCGAGCGGCGGGATGATGACGCGCAGCGCCTGCGGCAGCACGACCAGCCGGAAGATCTGGAACGGCCGCAGCCCCAGCGCGCGTGCCGCCTCGGTCTGGCCCTTGGCGACCGACAGGATGCCGCCGCGCAGGATCTCCGACAGGTACGCCGCCTCGTTCAGCGCCAGGCCCAGCACCGCCGATTCGAGCACCGTGAAGCGCACGAGGCCGAGTTGCGGCAGCCCGGTGTAGATAATGATCAGCTGGACCAGCAGCGGCGTGCCGCGAAAGATCCAGATGTAGGTCTGGGCGGTGCGCGACAGCGCCTTGTGCTTGCTGAGCCGCATCACCGCCAGCACCAGCCCGAGCAGGCCGCCGAACACCAGCGTGCTCAGCGTCAGCCCGATCGTCCACAGCGCGCCCTCGAGCAGGTAGAGATTGGTGAAGTAGCTCCAGAAGCCTTCCCAATTCCAGACTTTCATAGAGCTACCGGTTGCCCCCTCACCTAGCCTCTCCCCCTCGCGGGTGAGAGGAACCCGAAACGATGACGGTCTATGCGTTGGCTACGCCGGGCCCGGGCCCTTGATGGCAAAGGCCGGCTCGTCGATCTTCAGCACGCCGTAGGTGTCGAGCAGCTTGGCGTAGAAGCCGTTCTTCATCAGCTCGTTCAGCGCGCCGACGATGGCGTCGGCCAGCGGCTTGTTGCCGACCGCGAAGCAGGCGGTCTGCGGGAAGACGCCGCTGATGGCGCGGGTGAAGTCGCCGCGGTTCTGCATGAACATCGCCGTCGCGTCGATGCTGGTCGCGGCGTCGGCCTGGCCGGCGCGCAGCGCCTGGAAGGCCTCGGCGAAGTTGTTGAAGGTCAGCACGGTGACCGGCTTGAGGCCCTTCTTCTGGACCATCTCGGCGACCTCGCGGGTCCGCCGCTCCTCGATGCCGCCCAGCTCGACGGCGATGCGGCGACCGGCGAGGTCGTCGACCGTCTTGAAGCCCAAGGGGTTGCCCTTGGCGGCGAGGAAGCTGATCGCCGCCTGCTCGACCGGGATCATGTACATCAGCTTGGACCGCTCCTCGGTCCAGAAGATGCCGGTGTTGATCATGTCCCAGCGCTTGGCCGCGAGGCCGGGGATCATGGTGGCGAACTCGGTGCGGATGTACTCGGGCGCCAGGCCCAGC
The DNA here is from genome assembly GCA_020160955.1 of Pseudomonadota bacterium. Classification (GTDB taxonomy): domain Bacteria; phylum Pseudomonadota; class Alphaproteobacteria; order Reyranellales; family Reyranellaceae; genus Reyranella. The sequence continues at coordinate 6,637 of JAIUOX010000009.1, read as the reverse complement.
ACCTTGCAGCACTCGTTGGCCAGCTCGACCCGCATGCCCTTCAGCTCGCCCTTTTCATCGACGTACTGCAACGGCGGCAGGGTCGGGTTGATAGACATGATCAGCGTGCCGGCCTTGACGATGGTCGGCGGCGCGACCTTGGGCTGCGCGAGCACGGCGCCCGGCGCCAGTGCGGCGAGCGGCGCCAACGCCCCCGCCTTCAGAAGGGAACGACGACGGAATTTCATCTCGGACATGGAAGACCCCCAATTGGCCCCGGTTCAGATGCAAATTTGACGCCGAAGCACCGACCCGGCGCCAGTCCTATTTCGCGGCACCGGTCCATTCCGTGATGATCGCCGCCACCACGGCCACGGCGTGCCGATAATCGGTCACGTCGACCCACTCGTCGGTCAGCCCGTTCTGGGTCAGGTTGCCGCCCAGCGGGCCGAGCCCCACGGTCGGAATGCCGGCCTGCAGGATCGGGTTGCGGATGTCGCTGGCAGTGTGCAGCGGGTTCACCGACGGCTCCTGCCCCGTCACCCGGCGGATCGCGCCGGCCACGGTGCCGTAGAGCGGCGCCTCGACCGGCGTCTCGGCGGCACTCACCCCCGAGACCCATTCGACGCGCGGCGGATGCGCGGCCAGCCAGGCATCGCCCGCGGCCGCCTCGGCCACCGCGGCAACGATGGCGGCCTGCACCGCCTCGAGCGTCTCCGGCGGCGGAAAGGACAGCGAGCCCACCAGCACCGCCCGCGGCGCGATCCGGGCATGAACGTCCTCGCTGCCGCCGCCGAGGTGGCTGACCAGCAGGTTGGTCGAGCGGCCGATCGCGGCCTGCAGCAAGGGATGCCGGACCGTCGCGGCGCGGCGCGCGTCGAGCGCCTGCAGCGCGCGGTACACGATCACCAGCTTGTCGAGCGGGTTGACCGCGGTGTGGGCAAAGGCCGTGTGGCTGATCTCGTTGGTCTCGGGCGGCCGGCCCTCGACGGTGATCCGGAATTCCAGCAGGCCGGCCGCGAACGCCTTGATCTCGCGCATGCCGACGCCGGACTCGGCGGGATGCAGGTAGACCGCGGCGTCGGCGCCGAGGCCGCCGTGCAGCAGCGCCGAGACGCCGCGCGCATGGCGCTTGCTGGGCGTGCTGGCGAGGATCACGTCGCCGGCCGGGACATGCCCCGCCGCCAGCGCGGCGCGCAGGCCCTCGACCATCAGGGCGACGCCCGACAGGTCGTCGGCGACGCCCCAGCCATGCAGCTTGCCGTCCTCGATCGTGCCGGCGAAGGGATCGTGCCGCCAGCGGTCGAGGCCGGCCAGCGGCTCGCCGTCGGGATGGGCGAACAGGATCAGGCTGCGGCCACCGCCCCCATTTCCAGACATGCCGCGGAAAGTCGCCACCACGCTTTCGCGCGGCTCGACGTCGATCGCCCGCGCCGCGGCGAACTCGGCCACCATGGGCACGTCGGCCGGCTGGTAGCGTACCGTCTCGACCGAGCAGCCGAGCGCCTGCGCCGCCTCGGCGACCAGGCGCTGCACCGCCGCCTCGCCGTCCCTCTGGGCGCGCACCAGCTCCTGCAGGAAGGTTACCGGGTCGGTCATCAGGTCCTCACCCGCGCCGCGCGGCGCTTGAGCAGGCGCACCAGGCTGAAGGTCGTGTAGTCGGCGGGATCGCCGTCGGGCGCGACCTGCCGGCCGCCCAGCGCCAGCGTGGCATTGCCGGGCGCCGCCGTGATCTCGAGCTCGTGCGCCGTCTCGCTGAGCGCCGGGTCGGCCACCAGCTCGGCCTCGGTGGCGTCGAGGCCGAGGCCCGCCAGCGCCACGCCGACCGAGGTGTTGAGGTTGTTGGGCATCAGGCGCGCGACCTCGCGCACGCTGCCGCGGAAGAACACCGTGCGCTCGCGGATCGCCGCGAGATCGGCCAGCGCCTGCGCGGGCGTGAGCGCCCACATCGCGGGCGACTTCAGCTGGCGGTAGACGACGCGCTGCAGCCCCTCCTCGCGCGCGGTGGCCAGGAGGTCGAGCGTGCCGATCGCGCCCGGCGCCAGTTCGATCCGGCCCGGGCCGGCCTCGGCGGCCTCCATCAACCGGCGTTCGATCACCGGGTCGGCCAGCGCGGTCAGCGACAGCGGCACGAGGTCGATGCCGGCGGCCAGCACCGCCGGGCCGATCTCGGCCAGCGCGCCGGCCGAGGCGCACTCGACCACCACCTCGGGCCGCACGTCGATCAGCTCGTCGAGCGAGCGGCAGGCAGCGGAGCCTGCCGCCGCCGCATGCTCGCCCGGGCGCCCGAGGATCGCGACCGCGCCGGGCAGGCGCGACGCGAGACGCTGGCCGATGCGACCGAAGCCGACGATGCCGTAGCGGATCATCAGGTCGGGGCGACGAAGCCGTAGCGCCGGTGCGACGGGTCGCGGCCGCGCTGCTCGTAGTCGGTCTTGATCGCGGCGAACCGGTCGTCGCGCCACGCCGCCTTCTTGACCGGGTAGCCGTACATCTTCGCCGAGTTCTCGCCGAAGATAGCGCGCTTGACCGGCCCGTCGGCGGGGCCGAGCGGCGCGAAGCCGTGCTTCTTCTGCATGTCCTCGGGAATCTCGAGGCGGCGCAGCCCCTCGATCTGCCACTGCGGTCCGCCGGTCCACACCGCGTCGGTGCCCCACACGACGTGGTCGGCGCCCATGCCCTTGACCAGCTGGCCCATCAGGGCGGCGCACAGGCGCGGTTCGGTCACCGTCGTCTGGGCGAAGATCTGGCCGAGGTCGGCGTAGACGTTGCTGACGCCGTACTTGCCCGGGATCTCGGCGAGGTCGGTCGTCCAGTCGACGCGGCCGGTCTTCTCGAACTGGGCATAGCCCTCGGCCGCAGCGCCCGGCGCGCCGGTCCAGCGGAAGCCCGCGTGGTAGATCACGAAGCGGATGTTCGGCCAGTCCTTCGCCGCCTTCGCCACGTCGTCGACCGAGGCGTAGGGCACGAGGTGCGGCCAGCGCTTGGTCACCGAAGCCGGGTACAGGCCCTTGTGGACGCAGACGATGTTGTAGCCCGCCTTCACGATCTTCTCGTAGAACGGGTAGACCAGCTTCTCGTCGTCCATGCGCCAGGGATGGCGCGCGAGGTCCTTGTTGGTGTTGTCGCCGACCGTGTAGCCCTTCCACGAGTCGGGCTTCAGCGTGGCGATGCACTTGTCGACCTCGTCCATCCAGCCGTCGTAGCCCGGCGTGAAGATGGCGTGCGACAGCAGGCGCTTCGAGCCAGCAGCGGCGTTCACCTTCGCCCGCGTCTCGGCCTTGGTCTCGTTGGTCAGGAACCAGTCGCGCGGGTCCTCCGACGCCGAGCCGCTGATCAGCGCCACCTTGGTGTCGGAGTCGAGGTAGATCTCCTTGAACCAGTTCGGGTACTTGAGGTCGTCCAGCGTCTGCGGCTTGTCGACGAGATCGGGGTTCCAGCCCGCCTTGCCGACCGCCTCGCGGCCGCGCACGAAGCCCTCGAGGCGGGTGTCGTCGCGCAGGAAGTGCGTGTGCACGTCCATGATGAACTGGTCCTTGAGCGTGTCGGCACGCGCCTGGGCGAGATCGACACTCTTCGCCTCGGCCGGGCTCGCGCCGTACAGCGGCCCGTAGACCTCGTTCATGGCAACGAACGCGGTGGCCATGCCGGCCGCGGTCTGGAAGAAGCGGCGACGGCTCAACCCGTTGCGCTGGCCGTACGCGTCGGCCAGCGCGTTCATGCGCGCCTCGACCTGCTTCTGCCGCTCGGTCTGCGGCGCCGGCATGAACTCGTCGCTCGACACGACCTGGGTCGGCACTGGCGTCGGGTTGGCCAGCAGCCGCGCCGGCCGCAGGCTCGCCTTTTCCTCGTCGCTCAACAGGCCCATGGCGATTCTCCGGTCATTTGGCCGTTCGATCCTACCGTCATCTCGACCGAGGGGCGAAGCCCCGAGCGGAGAGACCTTGCTTCCCCAAGCAAACGGCGAGCCGCGGAGAGAAGGTCCCTCCGCTCCGCGCTGCGCGCTCCGGTCGGGATGACGGCTATTGGACCGCCGGCGGCACCGAGCCCGGGCGCGGGTCGATCGGCAGGAGCTTGTGCAGGCCGACCAGGGTCTCGTACAGCGCTGCGGCCTGCAGGAGCGCTGCCTCGCCGCGCGGCTTGCCGACCAGCTGCAGGCCGACCGGCCGGCCGAACTGGTCGAAGCCGCAGGGCACGGCGATCGCCGGGCAGCCGGTCACGGTGATCACCGAGTTCACGGTCGAGCCGGCCATGTAGTTCTCGGGCTTCACCCCGGCGATGGTCTCGGGGTGGCGCAGCATGACGTCGAAGGCGGCGGTCGGCGAACCGGGCGTGACGAGCAGGTCGTAAGTCTCGAAGAACGTCACCATGCGCCGGAACAGGGCGGCGCGCTCGCGCTCGGCCCAGGCGATCTTCGACGGTGTCTGCGCCAGCCCGCGCTCGGTGTTCCAGATGATGTCCGGCTTGAACTTGTCGCGGTACTGGGCGATCTGCAGCTCGCGGTCGACCACGAACTGCTGGCTGCGCAGCGCGAGGAACACCTCGTCGGCGTCGCCGATGTCGGGCGAGGCTTCCTCGACGATGCAGCCCAGCTCCTCGAACCGCCGCGCCATCTTCGTGCAGATCTCGCGGATCTCGCGGTCGAGCTTCATCTTGCCGCCGTAGTCGGCCGTGAAGGCGACGCGCTTGGGCACCACCGGCCGCGCCACGCCGGCGCTGAACGACACCGCCGGCGCGTCGAAGGTCATCGGGTCGTGCGGGCAGAAGCCCGCCATGGTGTCGAGGAACAGCGCGAGGTCGGCGACGCTGCGCGCCATCGGCCCCTGCACCGACTGCGGCGACCACAGGTTGTTCGAGGTGCCGCGCGTGACGCGGCCGGGCGACGGCCTGAGCCCGACCACCGAGCAGTAGGTGCCGGGCCGGCGCAGCGAGCCGCCATGGTCGGAGCCGTGCGCCAGCCACGCCTCGCCGGTCGCCAGCGACACCGCGCCGCCGCCGGTCGAGCCGCCGCAGGTCAGCGCCGTGTTCCACGGGTTGCGCGTGCGCCCGAACACCTCGTTGAAGGTCGAGCCGCCGGCGCCGAACTCCGGCGTGTTGGACTTGGCGATCACCAGCCCGCCCTTGCGCTCGATGCGCTCGACCAGCGGGTGCGACTTTTCCGGCACGTGGTCGGCGAAGATCGGCGAGCCGTAGGTGGTGCGCACCCCCGCGACGTCGGTCAGGTCCTTGATCGACACCGGAAGCCCGGCCAGCCAGCCCGCTTCACCCTCGGCTTCGTTGACCTTCCCGTCCATGATTCGCTTCGCATGGTCGCGCGCGCGGTCGAGGCACAGGGTCGGCATGGCGTTGACCGCAGGTTCGACCTCTTGCATGCGCTTTGCCGACGCCTCGACCAGGTCGAGGGGCGAAATCTCCTTCTTCCTGAGGCGCGAAACGGCCTCGACTGCGGTAAGACGCCATAGTTCGTTGCTCATGCGGTGCCTCCAGCGACCACTCTGCCAGCCTTCGCCCGCGCCTGTCTTCTTCCCTGCCGCGCAAAGCTGGTTTAGCTGCCTTGATCGCCCCGCATGCGCACCGGCCCACCACGACCACGAGGAAACGCCCGATGAAGACCGACCAGCCCGAACCCGCCGGACCGCTCAAGGGCCTTCGCATCGTCGACATTTCGACGGTTGTGGCCGGCCCCTTCGCGGCCGGCCTGCTGGGCGATTTCGGCGCCGAGATCGTGAAGGTCGAGATGCCGGGCGTCGGCGACTCGCTGCGGGCGCTGGCGCCACACAAGGACGGGGTGCCGCTGTGGTGGAAGGTCACCAACCGCAACAAGAAGGGCGTCACCCTCGACCTGCGCATTCCCGAAGGCCGCGACCTGTTTGCGAAGCTGGTGGCCGAAGCCGACGTGCTGGTGGAGAATTTCCGCCCGGGCACGCTCGACGGCTGGGGCATCACGCGGGCCTGGCTGCAGGGCCTCAATCCGCGCCTCACTATTCTGCGCGTCACCGGCTTCGGCCAGGACGGACCTTATGCCGGGCGCCCGGGCTTCGCACGCATCTTCGAGGCGATGAGCGGTTTCACGCAGATCTGCGGCGAGGAGGACGGTCGGCCGCTGCATCTCGGCTATCCGATCTCCGACGCCGTCGCGGGCCTGTTCGGCGCGCTGGGAATCCTGGCCGCCCTGCACGATCTCGCACGCCATCCCGAGCGGCGCGGCCAGGAGATCGACTGCTCCGCGACCGAAGCGATGATGCGCACGCTCGAGTTCCTGGCCATCGAGTACGACCAGCTCGGCGCCGTGCGCACGCGGTCGGGCAATCGCAGCCAGTACGCGGCACCGGGCAACGTCTATCGCACCGCCGACGACAAGTGGGCGTCGATCGCGGCCTCGACCCAGAGCATCTTCGTCCGGCTGTGCGCGGCGCTCGACCTGAAGCACCTGCTGGAGGATCCGCGCTTCGCCGTCAATCCGGCGCGGGTGAAGAACTACCGCGAACTCGACGAGATCGTCGGCGCCGCCATCGGCAGGCTCACGCTCGCCGAGCTGCGCGAGACCTTCACCCGTCACGAAGTGGGCTTCTCGCCGATCTACGACATCGCAGACGTCTTCGCCGATCCCCAGTTCCAGGCGCGCCAGGCGATCGTCAGCGTGCCCGACACCGAACTG
>JAIUOX010000008.1 GCA_020160955.1 Pseudomonadota bacterium | reverse complement strand
GATGACCGTCGGCCGGTGCAGGATGTACTCGAGATACTCCGCGGTGTTCTTGCCCGGCCGAATGCCGGGAATGAAGCCGCCGTTCTTCTTCAGGTTGTCAGCCGTGTCCGTCGGATTGAACACGACGGTCGTGTAGAAGAAGCAGAAGAAGACGATCAGGCCGATATAGGCGATCAGATAGGCAGGCTGCCCGTGGCCGAGGTAGGTCGAGAACCACTGGATCCAGCCCGGCTCCCCGGCTCCCTGGAACGACGCGATGGTCGCCGGGAAGAGCAACAGGGAGGACGCGAAGATCGGCGGAATGACGCCAGCGGTGTTGATCTTCAGCGGCAGGTGGGAGGCCTCGCCGCCGTACATGCGATTGCCGACCTGGCGCTTGGGATACTGGACGACGATCCGCCTCTGCGCGGTCTCGACGAAGACCACGACCGCCACGACGACCACGACGCCGATCACCAGTGCGATGATGAACAGCGCCGAAAGAGCGCCGGTGCGGCCAAGTTCCAGGGTCTGCACCAACGCGTCGGGCAGGGCCGCGACGATGCCGGCGAAGATGATCAGGGAGACGCCGTTGCCGACGCCGCGCGCCGTAATCTGCTCGCCAAGCCACATCAGAAAGAGCGTGCCACCGACCAGGGTCACGATGGTGACGAAGCGGAAGAAGATGCCCGGATCAATGACAACAGGCCCCGCCGTGGCGACCTGGCTCTCCAGTCCGACCGCAATGCCGTAGGCCTGGAAGGTCGCCAAGACCACCGTGCCGTAGCGCGTGTACTGGTTGATCTTCTTGCGGCCCGCCTCGCCTTCCTTCTTCAGCGCCTCGAGCGACGGCACGACCGTCGTCAGGATCTGCATGATGATGGAGGCCGAGATGTACGGCATGATCGACAGGGCGAGCACCGACATGCGGCCGATCGAGCCGCCCGAGAACACGTCGAGCAGCCCGGCGATGCCGCCGGCGTTCTGGGCGAAGATCTCGGCCAGCGCCTGGGGATCGACGCCGGGGACCGGCACGTAGGCGCCGATGCGGAAGACAACGAGCGCGCCCACGGTGAACCACAGGCGCTTCTTCAGCTCGGTAGCCTTACCGATCGAACCCCAGTTCAGGTTGGATGCAAGTTGCTCGGCGGCGGACGCCATGGAACCTCACACGAGGGTTGGGTTCAGGCGGCCTTGGCTTCCGGCTGCGGCGGCAGTTCGACCTTGCCGCCGGCCTTCTCGACCGCGGCGATGGCCGACGCCGAGGCGCCCGCGACCTTGAGCTCGACCTTGCTCTTGATCTCGCCCTTGCCGAGCACGCGCACGCCGTCGCGGGCCGCCTTGAACAGGCCGGCGGCCTGCATGGCGGCGGCGTCGATCGGCTTGCCGGCGTCGAGCTTCTTGTCGTCGATCGCCTTCTGCAGCGTGCCGAGGTTCACCACCTGGTACGACTTCTGGTGCGGCGGCGTGAAGCCGCGCTTCGGGATTCGGCGGTAGAGCGGCATCTGGCCGCCCTCGAAGCCCTTGATGGCAACGCCGGTACGCGACTTCTGGCCCTTGACGCCGCGGCCCGACGTCTTGCCCTTGCCCGAACCGATGCCGCGGCCGACGCGCATGCGGCCCTTGCGGGCGCCCGGGTTGTCGGCGATCTGGTTGAGTTTCATCGTCTGTCCCTTCGACCGCTCGCTCAGGCGGCCTTGTCGTCATCGACGCGCACGAGGTGGCGCACCTTGTTGATCATGCCGCGCACCGAGGGCGTGTCCTCGAGCTCGCGGCTGCGGTGGCGCTTGTTCAGGCCGAGGCCGATCAGCGTCGCGCGCTGGTCGTCCGTGCGGCCGATGTGGCTGCCGGTCTGCGTGACCTTGATCTTCTTCGCCATGGTCTGTCCCCTGGTCCTGGCTTAGGCCGCGGCGTCGGCGCCGGCGGTCTCGTCGCGGCGGCCGAGCAGGTCGCCGACCTTCTTGCCACGACGCGTCGCCACCATGCGGGGCGAGTTGAGCAGCTCGAGGGCGGCGAACGTCGCCTTGATCATGTTGTGCGGGTTCGAGGTGCCCACCGACTTCGCGACGATGTCCTTGATGCCCAGCGTCTCGAAGATGGCGCGCATCGGGCCGCCGGCGATGATGCCGGTACCGGCCGGGGCGGCGCGCAGCGTCACCTTGCCCGCGCCGAAGCGGCCGCGGACGTCGTGGTGCAGCGTGCGGCCGTCGCGCAGCGGCACCCGGATCAGGCCGCGCTTGGCGGCCTCGGTGGCCTTGCGGATCGCCTCGGGAACCTCGCGCGCCTTGCCGGCGCCGTGACCGACGCGGCCACGCTGGTCGCCGACGACGACGATCGCCGCGAAGGCGAAGCGCCGGCCGCCCTTGACCACCTTGGCGACGCGATTGATCGTGACCAGCTTGTCGGTCAGTTCCGATTCCTCGTCGCGGTCGCGATCGCGGCCACGATCACGGTCGCGCGGGGAACGGCCGGATCCGGCAGGAGAACGAGCCATATCCTAACTCCTCAGAAGGACAGGCCGCCCTCTCGGGCGGCAGTGGCCAGCGCCGCGACGCGGCCGTGAAACATGTAGCCGCCGCGGTCGAACACGACCTCCTTGACGCCGGCCGCGATCGCCCGCTGGGCGATCAGCTTGCCGACCTCGGTGGCCGCCGACTTGTCGGCGCCGGTCTTCAGCTTGCCCTTGAGATCGGTCTCGAGCGACGAGGCGGCGGCCAGGGTGGCCCCCTTCTTGTCGTCGATCACCTGGGCGTAGATGTGCTTGCCCGAGCGGAACACGCTGAGGCGGGGACGGCCGTTGGCCGCCTGGCGCAGCGCGTACCGGGTGCGCCGCTGACGGCGGGCAAAAAGGGCGTTGGTCTTCGACATGGTGCGCCTCTACTTCTTCTTGCCTTCCTTGCGGCGAATCGTCTCCGTCGAGTACTTGATGCCCTTGCCCTTGTAGGGCTCGGGCGGACGGAGGCTGCGGATCTCGGCCGCGATCTGGCCGACCCGCTGACGATCCGCACCGGTGATCTCGACCTCGGTCGGCTTGACCGCCTTGATCTGGATACCGGCAGGAATGGGAATCTCGACGTCGTGGCTGAAGCCGAGCTGCAGCTTCAGCGTCTTGGCATCGGCCTGGGCACGGTAGCCCACGCCGTTGATCTCGAGGTTGATCGTGAAGCCGTCCGACACGCCCTTCACCAGGTTGCTGGCGAGGTTGCGGGCGGTGCCCCACTGCATGCGGGCCCGCCGGCTCTCGCCGCGCGGCGCGAAGTTCAGCTTGTCGCCGTCCCGGGTGACCTCGACATCGTCGTGCACCGTGAACTGCAGCTCGCCGCGCTTGCCCTTGGCCTTGAGATGCTGGCCCTTGAGGTCGACCGTCACCCCAGCGGGGATGACGACCGGGTTCTTTCCGACGCGAGACATGGTCAGAATACCTTGCAGATGACTTCGCCGCCGACATTGGCGGCACGCGCCTCGGCGTCGGACATGACGCCGCGCGGGGTGGACAGGATGGAGATGCCGAGCCCGTTGAAGTGGCGCGGCAGCTCGCGGATCTTGGAGTAGACGCGGCGGCCCGGGGTCGAAACGCGCTTGATCTCGCGGATCACCGGACGGCCGTTGTCGTACTTGAGCTCGACGCGGAGCTCCTTGACGCCGGGGCGGAGCTCTTCCTCGAACCAGCCGCGGATGTAGCCCTCGCGCTGCAGCACGTCGAGCACGTTGGAACGCAGGCGCGAGGCCGGCACGGTCACGCTGTCGAGGCGTGCCGACTGGCCGTTGCGGATGCGGGTCAGCAGGTCGCCGACGGGATCTGTCATCGCCATGGTCTGCGGTCTCCCGTTACCAGCTGGACTTCACGACGCCGGGCAGAGCGCCCAGCGAGGCCAGCTGACGCAGCGCGAGGCGCGACAGCTTGAACTTGCGGTAGACCGCGCGCGGGCGGCCGGTCAGCTCGCACCGGTTGCGCACGCGGGTCGGCGACGAATTGCGCGGCAGCTCGGCGAGCTTGAGGCGCGCCTCGAAACGCTCTTCCGGCGACAGCTTGTCGTCGACCGCCATCGCCTTCAGCTTGGCGCGCTTGGCGGCGTACTGCTTCGCCATCTTGGCGCGGCGGTTGTTCTTCTCGACTGAACTCGTCTTGGCCATGTGCCTCTCCGGCCTCAGTTCACGAACGGGAAGTCGAAACCGCGGAGAAGCGCCCTGGCTTCCGCGTCCGACTTGGCCGTCGTGCAGATGATGATGTCCATGCCGCGGACCTGGTCGACCTTGTCGTAGTCGATCTCGGGGAACACGATCTGTTCCTTGAGGCCCATGGCGTAGTTGCCGTTGCCGTCGAACGACTTGCCGTTCAGGCCGCGGAAGTCGCGGACGCGCGGCAGCGCGATGTTGATCAGGCGATCGACGAACTCGTACATGCGGTCGCGGCGCAGCGTGACCTTGGCGCCGATCGCCATGCCCTCGCGCAGCTTGAACGTCGCGATCGACTTGCGCGACTTGGTGACGACCGGCTTCTGGCCGGTGATCGCCGCGAGGTCGGTCACGGCGCCGTCGACGGCCTTGCGGTCGTTGACCGCCTCGCCGACGCCCATGTTGATCACGATCTTGTCCAGGCGCGGCACCTCGAGGGGGTTCTTGTAGGAGAACTCCTTGATGAGGGCCTCGCGGACCTTGGTGGTGTAGTGCTCTTGCAGACGCGCGGGCATGGCCCGTTCTCCTAGCGGTCGATGGTTTCGCCGGAGGCGCGCGCGATGCGCACCTTGCGGCCGTCTTCCAGGAACTTGAAGCCGACCTTGGTCGGCTTGTCGGTCTTCGGATCGAGCAGCGCCACGTTCGACACGTGGATCGCCGCCTCGCGCTCGACGATGCCACCGGCATCGGTGCGGTTCGGCTTGGTGTGGCGCTTGATGACGTTCACGCCCGCCACCACGACGCGCTGCTCGGTCGGCAGGACGCGCAGCACGTCGCCCACCTTGCCGCGGCTGCGGCCGGCGATGACCTTGACGCGGTCACCCTTCCGGATCTTGAGCTTGTTGGCCATGGGTTACAGGACCTCCGGCGCGAGCGAGATGATCTTCATGAACTTCTTGGCGCGCAGCTCGCGGGTCACCGGTCCGAAGATACGGGTACCGACCGGCTCGTCCTGCTTCGAGATAATCACCGCGGCGTTGCGGTCGAAGCGGATCGCGCTGCCGTCCACGCGGCGCAGCGGGAACGACGTGCGGACGACGACGGCGCGGTGCACCTCGCCCTTCTTCACGCGGCCGCGCGGGATCGCCTCCTTGATGGAGACGACGATGACGTCGCCGACGCTGGCATACTTGCGGCGCGAGCCGCCCAGCACCTTGATGCACTGGACGCGACGGGCGCCCGAGTTGTCGGCGACCTCGAGATTGGTACGCATCTGGATCATGTGACTTGCTCCGTCCTAGGCCTTCGCAGCCTCGACCAGAACTTCCCAGCTCTTGGTCTTGGACAGCGGCCGGCACTCGCGGATACGCACGTTCTCGCCGACCTTGCCCTTGAAGGCGTTGGACTCGTCGTGCGCGTGGTACTTCTTCGACCGGCGGATGAACTTCTTGTAGATCGGGTGCTGCACGCGGCGCTCCACCTTCACGACGATGGTCTTGTCCATCTTGTCGCTGACGATGACGCCCTCGAGAACTCGCTTCGGCATGGCTGACTCCTTAACCGGCGGCCTTGGCGCCCAGCACCGTCTTGATGCGGGCGATGTCACGGCGCACCTGGCGCACGCGGGCCGTCTTGCCGAGCTGTCCGCCGGCCTTCTGGAAACGCAGGTTGAAAGCTTCCTTGCGCAGGTTGCCGAGCTCTTCCTTGAGCTGGTCCTGTGACTTGGTGCGCAGATCGCTGGCCTTCATGGCTCTCTCCTCTGCCTTAGGCGCCGACGCGCGACACGAAGCGCGTCTTGATCGGCAGCTTGGCGGCCGCGAGCGCGAGCGCCTCCTTGGCCACCTGGACCGGCACGCCGTCGAGTTCGAACAGCACGCGGCCCGGCTTGACGCGGGCGGCCCAGAACTCGGGCGCGCCCTTGCCGGAGCCCATGCGGACTTCGGCCGGCTTCTTCGACACCGGCACGTCCGGGAACACCCGGATCCAGACGCGGCCGGCACGCTTCATGTGACGCGTGATGGCGCGGCGGGCGGCCTCGATCTGGCGGGCGGTCAGGCGGTCCGGCTCCATCGCCTTCAGGCCATAGGCGCCGAAGTCGAGGTTGAACCCACCCTTGGCGGCGCCATGGATGCGGCCCTTGAAGGCCTTGCGGTACTTGGTGCGCTTGGGTTGCAGCATGACGGACTACGCTTCCTTCTGCTCCGTGCGCTCGACGCGGGCCGGCGTACGCTGCGGAGCGGCTTCCTCGGCGCGCTTGTCGTGCGCCAGCGGGTCGTGGGCCATGATCTCGCCCTTGAACACCCAGACCTTGACGCCGCAGGTGCCGAAGGTCGTGAACGCGGTGGCGGTGCCGTAGTCGATGTCGGCGCGCAGCGTGTGCAGCGGCACGCGACCCTCGCGGTACCATTCCATGCGGGCGATCTCGGCGCCGCCCAGGCGGCCCGAGCAGTTGATGCGGATGCCCTGGGCGCCGAGACGCATCGCCGACTGGACGGCGCGCTTCATGGCGCGGCGGAACGCGACGCGGCGCTCCAGCTGCTGGGCGATGTTCTCGGCGATCAGCGTCGCGTCGATCTCGGGCTTGCGGATCTCGACGATGTTCAGGGCGACTTCACCCTTGGTCATCTTCGCGAGGTCGCCGCGCAGCTTCTCGATGTCGGCGCCCTTCTTGCCGATCACCACGCCCGGGCGGGCGGTGTGAATGGTCACGCGGGCGCGCTTGGCCGGACGCTCGATCACGATCTTGGCGACGCCGGCCTGGGCCAGCCGCTTGCGCAGCACGTCGCGGATGTGGATGTCCTCGTGGAGCATCTTCGAGTACTCGCCGCCCTCGGCGTACCAGCGCGAGTCCCAGGTCCGGTTGATGCCGAGCCTGAGGCCGATGGGATTGACCTTCTGACCCATTACTTGTCCTCCGCCTCGGCGCGCTCGCGCACCACGATGGTGAGATGGCTGAAGGGCTTCTTGATGCCGGCGGCGCGGCCGCGGCCGCGCGTCTGGAAGCGCTTCATGACGAGGCCCTTGCCGACCGAAGCCTCGGCCACGATCAGCCGATCGACGTCGAGGTTGTGGTTGTTCTCGGCGTTGGCGATCGCCGAGTTGAGCGCCTTCTTGACGTCGATCGCGATGCGCTTCTTCGAGAAGGTCAGCTCGTTGACCGCCGAGGCGGCCTTCTTGCCGCGGATGGTGGCGGCCACGAGGTCGAGCTTGCGCGGGCTGACGCGCACGGTGCGCAGCACGGCCTTGGCCTCGTTGTCCGCCTCGCGGCGCTTGTTGTTCGGCTTGCTCATCGCCCGTTACTCCTTGCCGACCTTCTTGTCGCCGGCGTGGGACGTGAAGGTACGGGTCGGCGAGAACTCGCCGAGCTTGTGGCCGACCATTTCCTCGGTGACGTTCACCGGGATGAACTTCTTGCCGTTGTAGACGCCGAAGGTCAGGCCGACGAACTGCGGCAGGATGGTGGACCGGCGCGACCAGGTCTTGATGACCTCGCTGCGGACGCTCGAACGCGCCTTCTCGGCCTTCTTGATGAGGCTCCCCTCGACGAAGGGACCCTTCCAAACGGAACGTGCCACTTGCTGTCTCCTCGTCAGCGCGTCGCGTGACGGCGGCGGATGATGAACTTGTCCGTCGCCTTGTTGGTGCGGGTCTTCTTGCCCTTGGTCGGCTTGCCCCACGGGGTGACCGGGTGACGGCCGCCCGAGGTGCGGCCTTCGCCGCCGCCGTGCGGGTGGTCGACCGGGTTCATGGCGACGCCGCGGGTGACCGGGCGACGGCCCAGCCAGCGCTGGCGGCCGGCCTTGCCGATCACGGTGTTCTGGTTGTCCGGGTTCGACACCGCGCCGACCGTCGCCAGGCACTCGCCGGGGACGATGCGCAGCTCACCCGAGCTCAGCTTGAGCTGGGCGTAGCCGGCGTCCTTGCCGACCAGCTGGGCGTAGGTGCCGGCCGAGCGGGCGAGCTGGCCGCCCTTGCCCTTCTTCAGCTCGACGTTGTGGACGATCGTGCCGACCGGCATGTTGGCCAGCGGCATGGCGTTGCCCGGCTTGATGTCGACGCGCTCGCCCGACACGACCTCGTCGCCCGCCTTGAGGCGCTGCGGCGCGATGATGTAGGCCAGCTCGCCGTCGGTGTACTTGATCAGCGCGATGAAGGCCGACCGGTTGGGGTCGTACTCCAGGCGCTCGACCGTCGCGGCGACGTCGAAGCGACGGCGCTTGAAGTCGATCGTGCGCAGGCGCTGCTTGTGACCGCCGCCCATGTGGTTGCTGGTGATGCGGCCGTGGTTGTTGCGACCGCCGGTCTTCTTCTTGCCGCGGGTCAGCGCCTTGACCGGCTTGCCCTTCCACAGGCCAGTCCGGTCGACGATGACCAGCTGACGCAGCGACGGCGTGATCGGCTTGTATGTCTTCAGAGCCATCTTGAGATCCCCCGTCCTACAGGCCCGTGGTCACGTCGATCTTGTGACCGTCGGCCAGAGAGACGATCGCCTTCTTCCAGTCGCTCCGCACGCCGGGACGGCCGCGGAACAGCTTCTTCTTGCCCTTCACGGTGACGGTGTTGACCGCCTTCACCTTGACCTTGAACAGGCCCTCGATGGCCTGCTTGATCTCGGGCTTGGTCGCATCGGCGGCCACCTTGAAGGTGACCTGGCCGTGCTCGGAGCCGTTGGTCGTCTTCTCGGTGATCAGCGGCGCGCGAATCACTTCGTACATGCGGGCGCGCGAAACGGCGGCGGGCTTGCTCATTGCAGGCGCTCCTCGAGATGCTTCACGGCATCCTTGGTCAGCACCAGCGTGTCGCGGCGCAGGATGTCGTAGACGTTGGCGCCCTGCTGCGGCAGCACATCGACGTGAGCGATGTTGGCCGCGGCGCGCGCGAAGTTGGTGTCGATCTCCGTGCCGCCGATGACCAGCGCGCTGGAGATGCCGAGCGTGCCGAAGTGGGCCTTCAGCTTGGCGGTCTTCGGCTCCGGCAGCGCCGCGGCGTCGACCACGATCAGCTTACCCTCGGCCGCCTTGGCCGACAGCGCTGTGCGCAGCGCGAGCTTGCGGACCTTCTTCGGCAGGTCGCTGGCGTGGCTGCGCACGACCGGGCCGAACGCCTTGCCGCCGCCGCGGAACTGCGGCGCGGCCTCGTTGCCGTGGCGGGCGCGGCCGGTGCCCTTCTGGGCATACATCTTCTTGGCCGTCGCGGTGACCTCGGCGCGGCCCTTCGACTTGTGGGTGCCGGCCTGGCGGCGCGACAGCTGCCACACCACGCAACGCTGCAGGATGTCCTTGCGGACGGGAACGGCGAACACGCCGTCGGCGAGATCGATCTCGCCGGCGCTGCCGCCCTCGATGGTCTTGACTGCGATCTTCATGATTCCTGTCCTCAGGCCGCAGGACCTTCGGCCGCCGGGGCTTCCGCCGCCGGAGCCGCAGCCTCGCCCGCCGCCTTGCGCAGGCCGGCCGGGTACGGCGCGTCCTTCGGGCGGGCGCGCTTCGAGGCGTCCTTGACGATGATGTAGCCGCCGGCCGGGCCCGGCACGGCGCCGGAGACCAGCAGCAGGCCCTTTTCGTCGTCGGTGGCGACGACCTTCAGGTTCTGCGTGGTCACGCGCTCGTGGCCGTAGTGGCCGGCCATCTTCTTG
Organism: Pseudomonadota bacterium; assembly: GCA_020160955.1. Lineage (GTDB taxonomy): Bacteria > Pseudomonadota > Alphaproteobacteria > Reyranellales > Reyranellaceae > Reyranella. The sequence continues at coordinate 55,139 of JAIUOX010000008.1, read as the reverse complement.
CCGGGGAAGGTGCGGCCGGGATCCTGGCGGTTACCGGTCGAACCGTGGCTGCGGTGCGAGACCGACACGCCGTGGCTGGCCTCGAGACCGCTGAAGTTCCAGCGCACCATGGCGCCGGTGAAGCCGCGGCCGATGGTGGTGCCGATCACGTCGACGAACTGGCCGGGCACGAAGTGGCTCGGCACCAGCTCGGCGCCGACTTCGAGCACGGCGTCCTTGGCGACGCGGAACTCGACCAGCTTCTTCTTCGGCTCGACCTTCGCCTTGGCGAAGTGGCCGCGCATCGGCTGGGTCACGTTCTTGACCTTGGCCTTGCCGTAGCCGAGCTGGACGGCCGTGTACTTGTCCGTCTCCTCGGAGCGGACGGCGACGACCTGGAGCTGGTCGACCTTCAGAACGGTGACGGGCACGTGCTCGCCCGCGTCATTGAAGACGCGGGTCATGCCGACCTTCTGGGTGACGAGACCGCAACGCATGGTCCTGTTTCCTTCCTTAGGCCCTTAGGCGCCGAGCTTGATCTCGACGTCGACGCCCGAGGCGAGGTCGAGCTTCATCAGCGCGTCCACGGTCTGCGGGGTCGGGTCGACGATGTCGAGCACGCGCTTGTGGGTGCGGATCTCGAACTGCTCACGCGACTTCTTGTCGATGTGCGGCGAGCGGTTGACCGTGAACTTCTCGATGCCCGTCGGCAGCGGGATGGGCCCGCGAACCTGCGCGCCCGTCCGCTTGGCCGTGCTCACGATCTCGCTCGTCGACGTGTCGAGCACGCGATGATCGAAGGCCTTCAGCCGGATCCGGATATTCGTGTTGTCCATGGTCTTTACTCGCTCAGCGCCGACGGCGTTACTTGACGATCTTGGTGACGACGCCGGCGCCGACGGTGCGGCCGCCCTCGCGGATCGCGAAGCGCAGGCCCTCGTCCATGGCGATCGGCTGGATCAGCTCGACCACCATGCGCGCGTTGTCGCCCGGCATCACCATCTCGGTGCCCTCCGGCAGCGTCACCACGCCCGTCACGTCGGTCGTGCGGAAGTAGAACTGCGGACGGTAGTTCGTGAAGAACGGCGTGTGACGGCCGCCCTCTTCCTTGGTCAGGATGTAGGCCTCGGCCTCGAAGTTCGTGTGCGGCGTGATCGAGCCCGGCTTGGCCAGCACCTGGCCGCGCTCGACGTCCTCGCGGCCGACGCCGCGCAGCAGCGCGCCGATGTTGTCGCCCGCCTCGCCCTGGTCCAGCAGCTTGCGGAACATCTCGACGCCCGTCACGACGGTCTTGGTCGTGGCCTTCAGGCCGACGATCTCGATTTCCTCGCCGACCTTCACGATGCCGCGCTCGACGCGGCCGGTCACCACCGTGCCGCGGCCCGAGATCGAGAACACGTCCTCGATCGGCATCAGGAACGGCTTGTCCTTGTCGCGCGTCGGCTGCGGGATGTAGCGGTCGACCTCGGCCATCAGCTTCAGCACGGCCTGCTCGCCCAGCTCCGGGTTCTTGTCTTCCAGCGCCATCAGCGCCGAGCCGCGGATCACCGGGATGTCGTCGCCCGGGAACTGGTAGCTCTTCAGGAGCTCGCGAACCTCCAGCTCGACCAGGTCCAGCAGCTCCGGATCGTCGACCATGTCGCACTTGTTCATGAACACGACCAGCGCCGGAACGCCCACCTGGCGGGCCAGCAGGATGTGCTCGCGGGTCTGCGGCATCGGGCCGTCGGCCGCCGAAACCACCAGGATCGCGCCGTCCATCTGCGCCGCGCCCGTGATCATGTTCTTCACGTAGTCGGCGTGGCCCGGGCAGTCGACGTGCGCGTAGTGCCGGTTGTTCGTCTCGTACTCGACGTGCGCCGTCGAGATCGTGATGCCGCGCTCGCGCTCCTCGGGGGCCTTGTCGATCTGGTCGTACGCCGTGAAGGTCGCGCCGCCCGTCTTCGCCAGGATCTTGGTGATCGCCGCCGTCAGCGACGTCTTGCCGTGGTCGACGTGGCCGATCGTGCCGATGTTGCAGTGCGGCTTGTTCCGCTCAAACTTAGCCTTGGACATGATATCGCGACCCTCTTGCTGTCCGTCTTCGCCGGACGCCTCGAACTGGCGCCCCAAACTGGAGCGGGTGACGGGAATCGAACCCGCATAGCCAGCTTGGAAGGCTGGAGCTCTACCATTGAGCTACACCCGCACTCTGAACAGGGGTCCCGCACTGCGTTGCGCTGGTGGAGGGGGAAGGATTCGAACCTTCGTAGACGCGAAGTCGGCAGATTTACAGTCTGCTGCCATTGACCGCTCGGCCACCCCTCCGAACCTGCGGCAAACGCGGTGCGAGATCGACCTGTTCAGCCCGCAAAACGGGCGCGCGTTGCTCGCAAATCCAATGGGTTACGTCAAGCGCGAATCCCCGTATAGAACCCCCATGCGTCATCGCCCCCCGCAAACCGGCCGTTCCCCGCATGGCGCGCCCCGTGGCGCCCCCCGTGGCGGACACGCTTCCACGTGGCTTTACGGCCGCCACGCCGTGCTGGCGGCACTGGCCAACCCCGAGCGGCGGGTCGACCGGATTCTCGCCACGAAGGAGGCCGCTGACCGCCACGCCGCCGATTTCGGCAAGGACCTCGGCCGCAAGGTCGAGATCGCGTCGCGCGAGGACCTCGCCCAGCGCCTGCCGCCCGGCGCCGTCCACCAGGGCCTCGCCGCCCTCGTGGCGCCGCTGGAGGAGCCGCAGATCGAGGACCTGCTGGCCCGCTGCGGCGACGACGCCCTCGTCCTGGCGCTCGACCAGGTGACCGACCCGCACAATGTCGGGGCCATCCTGCGCTCGGCCGCCGCCTTCGGGGTCGCCGGCCTGGTCGTGACCGAGCGCCACGCCCCGGCCGACACCGGCGTGCTGGCCAAGAGCGCCTCGGGCGCCCTCGAGCTGGTGCCGATGGTGCGCGCCGTGAACCTGGCCCGCGCCATGGACCAGCTGAAGAAGGAAGGGTTCTGGCTGTACGGCCTCGACGAGCGCGGCGACGCGCCGATCGGCGGCCTCGACCTCAAGGGCCGCGCCTGCATCGTGCTGGGCGCCGAGGGCGAGGGCCTGCGCCGCCTGACCGCGGAAAAGTGCGACCGGCTGGTGACGATCCCGACCGATCCGCGGCTGGCCGCCCTCAACGTCTCCAACGCCGCCGCCATCGCCGCCTACGAATGGGCGCGCCGGCGCGGTTCGTGATAGAGAGAAAGAGACCTCACCCATGAGCCGGGTTAGCACAGCGGTAGTGCAGCGGTTTTGTAAACCGAAGGTCGGGGGTTCGATCCCCTCACCCGGCACCATTTTCCTCCCCTGACGTTGCTGCCATGACCCAGACCGTTCTCGTCACCGGCGGCGCCGGCTACATCGGCAGCCACGTCTGCAAGGCGCTGGCCGCGTCGGGCGCCGTGCCGGTCGCCTACGACACGCTGGAGCGCGGCCATGACTGGGCGGTGCAGTGGGGTCCGCTGGAAAAGGGCGACATCGGCGACGCCGCGCGGCTCGACGCGGTGATGGCCAGGCACCGGCCGCTCGCCGTGATCCACCTCGCGGGCTACATCGAGGTCGGCGAGTCGGTGCGCGAGCCCGCGCGCTTCCACAAGAACAACGTCGTGAACAGCGGCGTGCTGATCGAGGCCGCGATCCGCCACGGGCTCGGCGCCTTCGTGTTCTCGAGTTCCTGCGCGATCTACGGCCTGCCGCAGACCGACCTGCTGGCCGAGGACCACCCGGTCGCGCCGCTCAGCCCCTACGCCGAGAACAAGGCCGAGATCGAGCGCCTGCTGGTCGCCACCGGCGACCGCCTGCGCTCGGCCTCGCTGCGCTACTTCAACGCCGCCGGCGCCGATCCCGGCGGCACGATCGGCGAGGCGCACGATCCCGAGACGCACCTGATGCCGCTGGCGATCGACGCCGCGCTGGGGCTGGGCAAGCCGCTCACCATCCTCGGCACCGACTACGACACGCCCGACGGCACCTGCGTGCGCGACTACATCCACGTCAACGACCTCGCCGACGCACACGTGCGCGCCGTCGGCTGGCTGGCCGACCATCCCGGCCACGCCGCCTTCAACCTCGGCAGCGGCACCGGCTACAGCGTGCGCGAACTGGTCGAGGAAACCTCGCGCATCGTCGGCCAGCCCGTGCCGCACAGCGTCGGCCCGCGCCGGCCGGGCGATTCGCCCAAGCTGGTCGGCAACATCGCGCACGCCCGGACGACGCTCGGCTGGACCCCGACCCGCAACCTCGCCACCCAGATCGAGGACGCGCTGCGCTGGCGGCGCAAGATGCCGCGCAAGTAAGCAGTCTCAGTCGGTGATGCCGTCGCGGTCCTCGACCGACATCATGGTAGCCGTCATCAGCGCGACCAGGCGCTCCTGGGTGCCGTTCACGGCGAAGACCTCGGCCTGGGCCAGCGTCAGGGTCTGGCCGCCCTTGACCACGCGGGCCCGCGCGACGAGGCGGTCGCCGATCGCCGGCGCGAGGAAATTGATCTTGAACTCGGTGGTCAGCACGCCGCGGCCGGCCGGCACCAGGCTGAGCGCCGCGTAGCCGGCCGCCGAGTCGGCCAGCGCGCTGACCGCGCCGCCGTGCACGAAGCCGTGCTGCTGGCTGATCGCCGGCGACGGCGTCACCAGGATCTCGACCAGGCCCGGCCCGACGAGGCGCAGCGTCGCGCCCATCGTGGTCATCAGCCCCTGGCGCGCGAAGCTGCCCTGGAGACGGCTCTCGATGTCCTGCATGGGGTCCCCTTCAGGCCAGGCGGAGCGGCAGGGTCCGCACCCGCTTGCCGGTCGCGGCGAAGATCGCGTTGGCGACGGCCGGCGCGATCGGCGGGGTGCCGGGTTCGCCGACGCCGCCGACCGGGCCGGCGGGATTGTCGACGATGTGGACGGCAATGGCCGGCGCCTCGGCCAGGCGCACCGCGTCGTAGTCGGGGAAGTTCGACTGCTCGACGCCGCCGTTGGCGATCGTGATCTCGCCGTACAGTGCCGCCGACAGGCCATAGATGATGCCGCTCTCCATCTGCGCCCGCACGATCGCCGGGTTGACCACCGGGCCGCAGTCGATCGCGCAGGTCACCTTGTCGACGCGGATCGACTTGCCGTCGGGCACCGTGACCTGGGCGACCTGCGCCACGATCGAGCCGAACGAGGCGCGCAACGCGATGCCGCGGCCGGTCGCCGGCGGCAGCGGGCTGCCCCAGCCGGCCTCGCGCGCCGCGCGGTCGAGTACGGCGAGGAAACGCGGCTTGCCGGCCAGCAGCTCGCGGCGGAACGCCAGCGGGTCCTTCTTCAGCTGCAGCGCCAGCTCGTCGACGAAGCTCTCGTCGAAGAACGCGGTGTGCGAATGGCCGACCGAGCGCCAGAAGCCGACCGGCACGGCGACGTCGGGCACCACCGCGTCCAGCCGGTAGAAGGGAAAGGCGTAGGGCGGGTTCTCGACCGCGTTGCCCTCCGGCTTGCCGCGCGGAGTGACGCCCAGGATGCGGGCCGGGAACTGGTCGGTCGGCGACTGCGCGACCTGGCGCTTGGCGACGCTCACCAGCTTCGGCTCGCCGTCCGCGACGTCGAGCGTGGCGCGCCAGCGGGCCAGCGCCATCGGCCGGTAGAAGTCGTGCTGGATGTCCTGCTCGCGCGACCACAGCACCTGCACCGGCCGCTCCGGCACCGCCAGCGCGCAGGTCACGGCCTGGCGCACGAGGTCGACCTCGGCGCGCCGGCCGAAGCCGCCGCCGAGGAAGGTGGTGTGCACGTCGACCGCCGCCTGCGGCACGTTGGCCGTCTTGGCCGCGACCAGCCGCACCAGGGTCGGCGACTGGTTGGGCATCCAGACCTCGACCCGGAGCTTGCCGTCGCGCTTCTGCACCCGCGCCGTGCAGTTCATCGGCTCCATCGTGGTGTGCGCGAGGTAGGGCGCCCGGTAGGTCGCCTCGAACGGCCGCGCCGTCGCTGCCTTGCGCTCCTCGCCCAGCGTGCGGGTGAGCGCGACGTCGCCGTCCTGCAGCAGGCCCTCGAAGCGGTTCCACAGCGCGCGGCTGTCCAGCGTCGGCGCCGGGCCGGGCTGCCACTGCACGTCGACGCCCTCGGCCAGCAGCTTGTTGGCGCGCCACCAGCTCGCGCCGATCGCGGCGATGCCGCCCGGCACGTAGGTCACCGTCTCGATGCCGGCCGGCTGCGGGCCCCTCAGCTTGAAGCCGCTCGCATCGCCGCCGAAGGTCGGCGCGTTCAGCACCGCGGCGTAGAGCATGTTGGGCAGCCGCACGTCGATGCCGAACGTCGCCTGCCCGGTCACCTTGGCCGGGATGTCGAGGCGCGGCAGCGGCTTGCCGATCAGCTTGAACTCGGACGGCTTCTTGAGCGTCGGTACCGCCATCGGCGTGAGGTCGCCGACCAGCCCGACCAGCTCGCCGAACCGCGCGACCGGCGTGCCGTCGCGGCGGCGGATCTCGCCGTCGGCCACGGTGAGGTCGTCGACCGGGATGCCCGACTTCGTGCTGGCGGCGCGCAGCAGCAGGTCGCGCGCCACCGCGCCGGCGACCCGCATCGGCCGCCACGCATCGCGCACCGAGGTCGAGCCGCCGGTCGCCGACACGCCCAGCACGCCGCCCAGCTTGCCGGCCATCCAGTGCGCGACCTCGACCACGGTACCCGCCTCCTCGGGCGAGAACGGCAGGCCGTCGATCAGGATCTCGACGTTGCGATAGACCGCGTGCTCGGGCGGATCCTCGACCCGGACCTGGTCCCAGCGCGCGTCCATTTCCTCGGCGGCCAGCGCGGCCAGCGCGGTCTGCACGCCCTGGCCCATCTCGGCGCGCGGCACCGCGACGACGACGCGGTCGTCTCGCGTGATCTTGATCCAGCCGTGCAGGCCTTCCTCGTCGGCGCCGACGTTGAACAGCCGCGGCGAGCCCAGCCGGTCGCGCTCGCGGGCGAACCAGAATCCGACGCCCAGCAGGCCACCGGCGACGATCCCGCCGACGATCGCCTTGCGTCGCGTCCACTTCATGGCGCGGCCTGCAGGAGCGCGATGGCGCGCTGGATGGCGCGGCGGATCGACCCGTAGGTGCCGCAGCGGCAGAGGTTGGACAGCGCCTCGTCGACCTCGCGGTCGGTCGGCCGCGGGTTGGCGGCCAGCAGCGCCGCCGTCGCCATGATGAAGCCGGGCTGGCAGTAGCCGCACTGGGGCACCTGGTTCTCGATCCAGGCGCGCTGCACGGCATGCAGCGTGCCGTCGGCCTTCGGCAGGCCCTCGATCGTCACCACGGTCTTGCCGGCGACCGCGCTGGCCGGCAGCGAACACGAGCGCACCGCCTGGCCGTCGACGTGCACGGTGCAGGCGCCGCAGGCGGCGACGCCGCAGCCGAACTTCGGCCCGACGACGTTGAGGTCCTCGCGCAGCACCCAGAGCAGCGGCTTGTCGGGATCGACGTCGACGCTGGCCGGGCGGCCGTTGAGGGTGAAGGCGATCATCGCCGGATCAGCGTGTCGCCCAGCACGAGGACGTCCATCTTGGTCCGCAGGAAGCAGTCGATCGCCTCCTCCGGGCGACAGACCACCGGCTCGTTCTCGTTGAAGCTGGTGTTGAGCACGATCGGCACGTCGGTGATGTCGCGGAACGCCTGGATCAGCCGGGCGTAGCGCGGGTTGCCGGCCCAGGTCACGGTCTGCAGGCGGCCGGTGCCGTCGACGTGGGTGACCGCCGGGATCTCCTTGCGGCGTTCCTCGCGGATCCGGAAGACCTGCATCATGAACGGCACGTCGTCGTCGGTCTCGAACCAGTCCGGCACCGCCTCGCGCAGGATCGAGGGCGCGAACGGCCGGAACGACTCGCGGCGCTTGATCTTGAGGTTGAGGATGTCCTTCATGTCGGCGCGGCGCGGATCGCCGAGGATCGAGCGGTTGCCGAGCGCGCGCGGCCCCCACTCCAGCCGGCCCTGGAACCAGCCGATCACCTTGCCGAGCGAGATCTCGAGCGCGGTCTGCCGGCACAGCGTCGCCTCGTCGGCGATGCGCTCGATGGTGCAGCCCTCGGCGTCGAAGTCGGCGCGCCGCGCGGCGATCGCCTGCGCGACCTCCTCGGGCGTGTAGGACGGGCCCCAGTAGGCATGGTCCATCACGAAGTGGCGGCGGGCCGAGGCGCCGCCCAGCCGGTGCCAGGTCGCGAAGGCCGCGCCGATCGCGCCGCCGGCATCGCCGCCGGCCGACTGCACGTACAGCTTCTTGAACGGCGAGCGCTCGAGCACCTTGCCGTTGGCCACCGAGTTGTAGGCGCAGCCGCCGGCCAGCACGACGGCGTCGCTGCCGTACTTGCGGTGGGTGGCGGCCAGCAGGTTGAAGAAGGCGTTCTCGTAGGTGACCTGGGCCGAGCGCGCGATGTCGCGGTGGCGATCCTCGAGCGGCGCCTTGGGATCGCGCGCCGGGCCGAGCAGCTCGGCCAGCGCATCGCTCCACAGCCGGCCGCCCGACGGGATGCCGTCCTTGACCTGGTAGTTGGCGCCCTCGCCCGAGGCATGGCGGAAGAAGCGCAGGTCGAGTTCGAAGCGGCCGTCGGTGTTGAGCCGGACGATCTCCTTCATCTGGTCGACGAAGCGCGGCTCGCCGTAGGGCGCCAGCCCCATCACCTTGTACTCGTCGCCGTAGTGCGGGAAGCCGATGAACTGCGTCATCGCCTCGTAGAACACGCCCAGCGAGTGCGGGAAGAAGACCCGGCCGTCGACCGAGATCTCGCCGCCCTGCCCCAGCCCCCAGGCCGCCGACGAGAAGTCGCCGAAGCCGTCGACCGAGATCGCCACCGCCTTGTCGTAGGGCGACACCAGGAAAGCCGAGGCGAGGTGGCAGAGGTGATGCTCGACGGCGTGCACGGTGCCGCGGAACGCCTGCTCCGGCAGGTGCTGCGCGAGGTTGCCGGCGATGTCGGCGCGCTCGCCGCGCTGGCGCAGCCGGCTCAGCACGTAGGACGGGCTGACGCCCGAGGTCGCGACGTACAGCAGCTTGCGCCAGCGGTTGGCGCGGTTGTCGCTGTTGACCGCGACGTGGTCGACGTCGCCCAGCTCGATGCCGGCCTCGGCCAGGCAGTAGCGGATCGCCTCGCTGGGGAAGCCGCCCCAGTGCTTGATGCGCCGGAAGCGCTCCTCCTCGACGGCGGCGACCAGCGTGCCGTCCTTGACGAGGCACGCGGCGGCGTCGGCGTGGTAGGCGTTGAGGCCGAGAATGTAGGTCATCGATCGAGGTCGCGTCGCAGGAGCTGCATGGAAAGGATGATATCGGCTGTCACTCGCTGGGCGGTATAGAGAAGCCCGGCCGTGCCGTCGAATACCAGTCGCTTGACCACCAGGCAGTGGACGAGGACGGCGAGCGGCCCCAGCACCCGGGTCTTGCGGATGCGGTCGGGCCACGACAGTTCCGACGACGGCCGGGTCAGCAGCTTCTCCGCCTCCTGGGCCTGGTAGCGGGCCTGCGACTGCAGCCAGCGTTCGAGGCTCTTGCGGTCGTCGTGCAGCAGGCGGTTCACGAGCTTCACCACCGGCCCGTCGATCCTGAGCTTCTCGGTGTGGCCGTCCTGCTCGAAGCGTCCGCGGCCGCGGCGGAACAGCACCGGCAGCGCCGGGTAGAGCGAGGCCCGGAGCGGCCGTCCCTCGATGCAGTAGGTGAAGGCGATCTCGCAGGCCGCGGTCGCCGGGTCGGGCCGCAGGGCGGCGATCTCGTCGCGCAGCGCCGGCTCGACCATGTAGTCGGCGTCCAGCCGCAGCACCCACTCGCTGGCGATCCCGGTCTCCTCGACCGCGAAGCGCCACTGTCGGGCATGGGTGTCGAACGGCCGCTGCACCAGCCGCACGTTGGGAAACCGGCCGGCGATCGCCACGGTGTCGTCGGTCGAGTGGCTGTCGACGATCACGACCTCGCGCGCCCAGGTCAGCCGCTCCAGCGAGCGGGCGATGTTGGCGGCCTCGTTGTAGGTCAGGATGACGGGGGTGATCTCGGCCAGCACGGTGCCTGGTGGGGGCCAGAAAGTGGCCTATGTGTTTGTTATAAGTGAGTTTTTTTGCCCGAACCACTGAATTTCCGCGGCCTGTCTCCGGCCATCGGGACGATATCGCCCACGGCCTGCAGGGCACCGATGACTTGACGGGACCGCGCGAGGCGAGCAAACGAACGCCAATCGCGCCGACCGGCCGGTCGCGGAGCGTCCAAGACGCCCCGGGGCCCGCGTCGCAAGTCTTTGAAAAACCGGATAAAAGCCCTCTCTCCGCGTGAAAGGCCCGTCTATGTCGAAGAACGATCTCGTCGTCGTCACCGGTGCCGGTGGCTTCATCGGTGGCCACCTGGTCCGCGTCCTGCAGCAGCGGGGACACACCAAGATCCGCGCCGTCGACGTCAAGCCGCTCGACGAGTGGTACCAGAAGACCCCGGGCGTCGAGAACCAGGTCGGCGACCTCGCCCGCCTCGAGCCGTGCCGGGTCGCCGCCAAGGGCGCCCACACGATCTACAACCTCGCCGCCGACATGGGCGGCATGGGCTTCATCGAGACCCACAAGGCCGAGTGCATGCTGTCGGTGCTGGTCAGCACCCACATGCTGGTGGCGGCCAAGGAATTCGGCGCCCAGCGCTTCTTCTATTCGTCGTCGGCCTGCGTCTACAACGGCGAGAAGCAGACCCGCGCCGACGTCACCGCGCTGAAGGAAGAGGACGCCTACCCGGCGATGCCGGAGGACGGCTACGGCTGGGAGAAGCTGTTCAGCGAGCGCATGGCCCGCCACTACCGCGAGGATTACGGCCTCGCCACCCGCGTCGCCCGCTACCACAACGTCTACGGTCCCGAGGGCACCTACGACGGCGGCCGCGAGAAGGCGCCGGCCGCGATCTGCCGCAAGGTCATCGCCGCCAAGCTGTCGGGCAAGCACGAGATCGAGATCTGGGGCGACGGCGAGCAGACCCGCTCGTTCATGTACATCGACGACTGCACCGACGGCACGATCCGGCTGCTCGAGAGCGACATCGTCGAGCCGCTGAACATCGGCAGCGACGAGCTGGTCAGCATCAACCGCCTGGTCGACATCGTCGAGAAGATCGCCGGCGTGAAGCTGAAGCGCTCTTACAAGCTCGACGCGCCGAAGGGCGTGCGCGGCCGCAACAGCGACAACACGCTGATCAAGAAGCTGATGAACTGGGCGCCGTCCATCCGTCTCGAGGACGGCATGGAGAAGACCTACAAGTGGATCCACGACGAGATGACGTCGGGCCGCCGCTCGGTGGTCAACGCCCTGCCGAAGGGCGTCGCGGCGCAGTAAGGGTCCCTCGGGCTTCGCCCTCGGGATGACAAGCCCTTGTCATCCCGAGCGCAGCGAGGGACCTTTCACGGTCTGAACGTCGACAAGAGCGCGCGGGACGCGCGCGGTCCCGAGAGAGACGCCTCGTTGGGACCGCGCGCGTCCCGCGCGCTCTTGGCTTTCAAAGCCCTGTCGTGGCGCAGCAAAGAGTGTCATGCCGAGCGTAGCGAGGGACCTTTCCTCGCCAAGCCGGTGTCAGCGCCCGACCCGGCTGACCCGGTCGTTGTTCTTCAGGAGACCGTCGAAGTAGGCGATGGTCTTCTTCAGCCCCTCCTCGAGGGGCACCTTCGGTTCCCACTTCAGCACGTCGCGCGCCAGCGTGATGTCCGGGCAGCGCTGCAGCGGGTCGTCGATCGGCAGCGGCCGCGCAACCACCACCTTCGACTTGCCGCCGACCAGCTCGACGACCTTCTCGGCGAGGTGCTTGATCGGCATCTCGACCGGGTTGCCGAGGTTCACCGGGCCGGTGAAGTCGTCCGGCGTGTGGTCCATCATGCGCAGCCAGCCGTCGATCAGGTCGTCGACGTAGCAGAAGGCGCGCGTCTGGCTGCCGTCGCCGTAGATCGTGATGTCCTCGCCCTGCAGCGCCTGCATGATGAAGTTCGAGACGACGCGGCCGTCGTTGGGGTGCATGCGCGGGCCGTAGGTGTTGAAGATGCGCACGACCTTGATGCGCAGCTTGTGCTGGCGCCAGTAGTCGAAGAACAGCGTCTCGGCGCAGCGCTTGCCCTCGTCGTAGCAGGCGCGCGGCCCCAGCGGGTTGACGTTGCCGCGGTAGCTCTCGACCTGCGGGTGGACCGTCGGGTCGCCGTAGACCTCGCTGGTCGAGGCCTGGAAGATCTTGGCGCGGGTGCGCTTGGCCAGCCCCAGCATGTTGATCGCGCCGTGCACGCTGGTCTTGGTCGTCTGCACCGGGTCGTGCTGGTAGTGGATCGGCGAGGCCGGGCAGGCGAGGTTGTAGATCTCGTCGACCTCGACGTAGAGCGGGAAGGTCACGTCGTGGCGGATCAGCTCGAACCGCGGGTTGTCGAGGCAGGCCGCGACGTTCTGCTTGGTGCCGGTGAAGTAGTTGTCGACGCACAGCACGTCGTTGCCGGCCGCCAGCAGCCGCTCGCAGAGGTGCGAGCCGAGGAAGCCTGCGCCGCCGGTCACCAGAATCCGCTTGTTCATTTCACTCTCTGAACGTCCATCGGGCCAGCCGTCACCCTAGGCGATCAAGGCCTTGAAATCACGCCGAAACCGCCGAAGATGCCGCCGCCTTTCCGTGACCGGAAGGGCCCAGGAAGCGGCAAGGGACTGCAGGGAAACGCACCATGAGCGACGCCATCACCAGCCTGGCCGACATCGTCCGCCGGCACGCCGCCGAGCGTCCCGACGCTCCGGCGCTGGTCCATGCCGGCCGGACCACCAGCTACGGCGCGCTCGACCGCGCCGCCAGCCGGGTCGCCAACGGCCTGGTCGCGGAGGGACTGAAGCGCGGCAGCCGCGTCGCCCACCTCGACAAGAGCAGCGACCAGTTCTTCGAGCTGCTGTTCGGCGCCTCCAAGGCCGGCGCCGCCATGGTCTCGGTCAACTGGCGGCTGGCCGCGCCGGAGGTCCAGCACATCGTCAACGACGCGCGCGCCGAGATCCTGTTCGTCGGCGAGGAATTCTTCCCGGTGATCGAGAAGATCCGCGACGAGCTCAAGACCGTCCGCACGGTGGTGACGCTGGGCGCCCGCCACCCCGGCTGGAAGACCTACGAGGCGTGGCGCGACCGCCACGGCGACAGCGACCCGATGCTGCCGGCCTCGCCCGACGACACCGCCGTCCAGTTCTACACCAGCGGCACCACCGGCCTGCCCAAGGGCGCCGAGCTGACCAACCGCAACTTCAGCTGGATGATGCCGCGCTGGACCCGCACCTGGCTGTTCGGCCCCGGCGTGCCCAACCTCGTCTGCCTGCCGATGTTCCACATCGGCGGCGCCGGCTGGGGCATCGCCGGCCTCTATTCCGGCGCGACCAACCACGTGATGCGCGAGTTCGTGCCGGCCGAGATCCTCGAGACGATCCAGCGCGAGCGCATCGAGGTCATCATCCTGGTGCCGGCGATGATCCTGTTCCTCGTGCAGGCGCCGCAGATCCGCGAGACCGACCTGTCGAGCCTCAAGCTGATCGTCTACGGCGCGGCGCCGATCCCCTCGGAGCTGCTGCGCCAGGCGATGCAGATCTTCCCCTGCGGCTTCCAGCAGGTCTACGGCCTGACCGAGACGACTGGCGCCATCACGCTGCTGCCGCCCGAGGACCACGACCCGAACGACCCGAAGAAGCTGCTGTCGTGCGGCTATGCCCAGGAGGGCGTCGAGCTGCGCATTGTCGGCGACGATGGCCAGGACCTAGCGCCCGGCCAGGTCGGCGAGATCGCGGTGCGCTCGCCGCAGGTGATGGGCGGCTACTGGAACCTGCCGGACGCCACGAAGCGCGCCATCCAGGGCGACTGGTTCTTCACCGGCGACGCCGGCTACCTCGACGACAAGGGCTACCTGTTCATCTACGACCGGGTGAAGGACATGATCGTGTCGGGTGGCGAGAACATCTATCCCGCCGAGGTCGAGAGCGCCCTGTTCGGCCACCCCGCGGTGGCCGACGTCGCGGTGATCGGCGTGCCCGACCCGCGCTGGGGCGAGGCGGTCAAGGCGGTGATCGTGAGGAAGCCCGGCGCCGAACTGCGCGAGGGCGAGCTGATCGACTGGGCGCGCGAGCGCATCGCCGGTTACAAGCTGCCCAAGTCGGTCGACTTCATCGAGGCGCTGCCGCGCAACCCGACCGGCAAGATTTTGAAGCGCGAGTTGCGCAAGCCGTATTGGGGCGACAAGCAGCGCCAGGTCAATTAAGTCCGTGCCGCGAACCGCCAGCGAGGAAGAGTTCCCGATGTCCCAGCTTCCCGACAACCTGACGCCCGTGCGCGCCGCCCACGTGTTCGACGTGGCCCGGCTGACCGACTACATGACCGCCCACGTCGAGGACTTCCGCGGCCCGCTGTCGGTGCTGCAGTTCGAGGGCGGCCAGAGCAACCCGACCTTCCACCTGACCGACGGCAACGGCCGCCAGTACGTGCTGCGCAAGAAGCCGCCGGGCAAGCTGCTGCCGTCTGCCCACCAGGTCGACCGCGAGTACCGCGTGATCAAGGCGCTGTCGGACCACACCGACGTGCCGGTGCCCAAGCCCTACGCGCTGTGCCAGGACGACGGCGTGATCGGCACCGCCTTCTACATCATGCAGTTCCTGCCCGGCCGCATCCTCGCCGACCCGAAGATGCCGGGCATCTCGCCGGCCGACCGCGGCAAGATCTTCGACTCGATGAACGACGTGCTGGCGCGCATCCACAACGTCGACTACCGCGCCGTCGGCCTCGGCGACTACGGCCGCGAGGGCCAGTACGTGCAGCGCCAGATCGCCCGCTGGTCGAGCCAGTACGACCTCGCGCAGACCGAGACCATCGAGGCGATGGAGCGGCTGAAGCAGTGGCTGCCGGCCAACATCCCGCCGGGCGACGAGACGCGCATCAACCACGGCGACTACCGCCTCGGCAACACGATCGTCCACCCGACCGAGCCGCGCGTCATCGCCGTGCTCGACTGGGAACTGTCGACGCTCGGCCACCCGCTGGCCGACCTCGGCTACAACTGCATGATGTACCACTTCGGCGAGGGCTTCGGCGCCTCGGGCGGCTATGCCGGGGTCGACCTCAAGGCGTTCGGCATTCCCACCCAGGCCGAATACCTCGCCGCCTACGCGCGCCGCACCGGCCGCAAGGAAGTGCCGTTCTTCGACTTCTTCCTGGCCTTCTCGCTGTTCCGCCTCGCCGCCATCGTGCAGGGCGTCTACAAGCGCGGCCTCGACGGCAACGCCTCGTCGGAATCGGCGACCAAGTACGGCAACCGCGCCAAGGCGATGGCCGACCTCGCCTGGAAGATGGTCGAGAAGCGCGCCTAGCGCGCTTCCACCGGCTACTCGTCGGTCAGCGGCACCATCGAGGCGTCGTTGCCCTTCGGGCAGTTCTCGCTGTCGATCACCATGTTGGCCGGGTTGCGGAAGCGCTCGATGTCGTAGGGCGCGTCGACGCCCGGCGGCCGCGCCGGCGGCGTGCGCAGCGTCCAGGCCACCAGCCGCTTGATCACGCTGCCCAGCGCCTGGTCGAAGGCCTGCACGACCTGCGGCACCGAATCGCCGCGGGCGCGGACGCAGCGCTCGAACGACGAGACGCCGATGATCTGGCGCTCCGGCATGCGCACCAGCTTGGAGATGATGCGCACCCGCACGATCGGCGGCTTGCCGTAGTAGTACATCGCCTCGAAGTTGCGCAGGTCGGGCTGCAGCACGTAGTTCGGCTGGATGCCGATCGACTCGCGGGCCACGGCGACGATCTTGCGGGTGTTCTCGAACGAATCGACGATCCGGGTCTGGACCATCAGCGGCGCCCGGTCGGTCCACGCCGACTTGGCGTAGTAGTCGGTCGAGGTCGGCGTCATGGCGAGCGCGATGCGCCCGGTGTTGAGGTTGGCGGCCGCCGCCGGCGCCTCGACCGCGAGCTGCCAGTAGACCGCCGGCAGGTTGGGATCGAAGGTGCTCTTCGGGGTCACCGTGTAGAGGTCCTGGACCTCGGTCGCGGCGTCGATGATCTGGCAGCCGGACAGGACGAGCGCGGCCGCCGCGGCGGCGATCAGGCGTGACATCATTTCGGCGAGTATCCCTGCTTGCCGCCGAACACGAAGCCGGCCGGGTCGCGCTCCAGTCGGGTCGCGATGACGTTGAGATTGGCCGTGAGCTGGCGCAGCTCGCGGATCGTCTGGGCCAGTTCGCTGAGGCCGACGTCGGAGAAGTTCTTGACCGGTCCCTTGATGTCGCCGACCAGCCGGGCGAGCTGGCTGGCCGCGCTGTCGATGTTCTTCAGCGCCACCCGGGCCTCGGCGATGGTCCGGTTGAGCTCGCTCGGCTCCTTGCCGGCCAGCGCCTTGCGGCTCGCCGCGTCCTGCGGCCCCAGCTCGAGCGCCATGTTGTTCAGCGATTCGGCCAGCCCGTTGACCTTGTCCATGGTCTTGCGGAAGTCGGAAATCGCGCCCGGCAGGTCGGCGAAGGTCTGCTGGATGTTGCCTTCCTGCTTGTTCAGGGCGCTGCTGACGCTGGCGAGGTTGCGCAGCGTGTCGCCGACCGCGCTGACATTGTCGGGGCTCAGCAGGTCGTTCAGCCGGTCAACCGTGGTGCTGGCCTTGGTCAGGAGTTCCTGCGCCGATGTCGAGGTCGCCTGCAGGAACGACGCGCCCTCGCGGATCTCCGGGTAGGGCGTCTGGCCGAGCCGGTGCTTGGGCTTCACCTGGTCGACGTCGAGGCGGCCGACGATCTGGATGAACGGCGCGCCGGCGATGAACGGCTTCTCGAACACGGCGTAGGAACGCTCGCGGATGTCGATGTTCCAGTCGACCGCGACCGTGACCTCGATCTTCTCGGCCAGCCGCTCGCGGCCGCGCTGGGTGTCGACCCGCGAGGTCAGCTGGATGTTGGCCACGCGGCCGACGCGCAGGCCGCGGTAGAATACCGGCGAGTCGACGGTCAGGCCCTGGACGTCGCCCGAGAACAGGATGTTGTAGTAGGCGTAGGCGGTGCGGTCGCCGGCCCGCAGCTTCCACACGACGAAGCCCGCGACCGCCGCGACGAACAGGATCATCGCGGCGCCGATCAGCACGTAGGGCGATCTTCTTTCCATCGGGCCGTTTCTACTCCTCGTGCCGCGCCGCGCGACCGCGCGGTCCGTGGAAATACTCCCGGACCCACGGGTGATCGTAGGACAGCAATTCCTGCATGGTACCCACCACGACACGCTTGTCGAGGAGGACGGCGATCCGGTCGCAGATGGCGTTCAGGCTGTCGAGGTCGTGGGTGACCATCAGGATGCTGAGGCCGAGGCTGCGGCTCAGCCCGCGGACCAGCTCGTCGTAGTGGCCGGCGCCGATCGGGTCGAGGCCGGCGGTCGGCTCGTCGAGGAACAGCAGTTCCGGGTCGAGCGCCAGGGCGCGCGCCAGGCTGGCGCGCTTGCGCATGCCGCCGCTCAGCTCCGACGGCTTCTTGTCGCCGGTGTCCGGCGGCAGGCCGACCATCGCGACCTTCAGCGCGGCGATGTCGCGCATCGTCTGTTCCTCGAGCTGGGCGTGCTCGCGGATCGGCACGATCACGTTCTCGGTGACGCTCAGCGACGAGAACAGCGCGCCGTCCTGGAACTGCACGCCGGTCCGCGACAGCATCGCCCGCTCGGCCTGCCCGTTCAGCTTGCTGGTGTCCTTGCCCAGCATCTCGATGGTGCCCTGGGTGTGCCCGTTGAGGCCGATGATGGTACGCAACAGCACCGACTTGCCGGTGCCCGAGCCGCCGACCAGGCCGACGATCTCGCCGCGGAACATGTCGAAGTCGAGCTTGTCGTGGATGACCTTGTCGCCGAACTGGGTGCGAACGCCGCGCAGCCGCAACACGACGTCGCGCCCGTCGCGGTGGTCGACCAGCTGGCCGCCCTCGAGCAGCGGCGCGGTCGGCGGCTTGTCCTCCAGTTCCTCGTCGGCCTGGACGGAGCCCGGGGCGGCGGTATCGGCCATCACACGCCCGCCAGCAGGAAGATGATCGAGAAGATGGCGTCGAGCACGATCACGCAGAAGATCGCCTCGACCACCGACTTGGTGGTCAGCTGGCCGACGCTCTCGGCGCTGCCGCGGACCTGCAGTCCCTCGAAGCAGCCGATCGTGGCGATCACCGCCCCGAACACCGGCGCCTTGATCATGCCGGTGTAGAAGTGCCAGGCGCCGACCGTGTCGCGCAACCGCGCGAAGAACTGCACGAAGGTGAAGTCGAGGTAGAAGGTGCAGGCCACCGCGCCGCCCAGCAGCCCCGCCATGTCGCCCCAGAAGGTCAGCAGCGGCAGGCAGATGACCAGCGCCGAGATGCGCGGCAGGACCAGCCACTCGATCGGGTTCAGGCCGATCGTGCGCATCGCGTCGACCTCCTGGTTGACCTGCATGGTGCCGATCTGGGCGGTGAAGGCGCTGCCCGAGCGGCCGGCCACGATGATCGCGGTGAGCAGCACGCCGAGCTCGCGGAACATGCCGATGCCGACCGCCTCGACGGTGAAGGTCTCGGCCCCGAACTGCTTCAGCTGCTGGACGCCCTGGTAGGCGATGACGACGCCGATCAGGAAGCACAGCACGCCGACGATCACCAGGGCGCGGATCCAGACCTCGTACATCTGCTGGACCACGGCGTTGGGCCGGAAGCGCTTCGGCCGGGCCAGCGCCTCGACGAAGGTGACCAGGATCTCGCCGAAGAACGACAGGAGGTTGACGACCTGCTCGTAGAAGTGGACGGCGGTGCGGCCGACTTCCCCCAGCCACTGCACCACCCACTCCTCGCGGCGGGCCGGCGGCGCCGGGGTCATGTTGGCCTGCACCACCTTGAACAGGTCGGCCTGCGACGGGTTGGCGGCCGCGACCTCGGCTCCCCTGTCGCCGCCCAGCTTGAGGATCTCGAGCGCGCCCGCGGTGTCGAGCCGCTCGACCTTGCTGGCATCGATCAGGCTGCCGGCGCGCGCCGCCCCGGCGGCCTTGAGCGCCGCCTGCGCCTTGCGGTGGATGTCGCGCAGGCTGAACACCGTCCACGTGCCGGCGACCTCGATCACGGGCTTGCCGGCGCGTTGCGTGTAGCGAATCGTGGGTTCGGCTTCGGCCATTGTCGGACCGATTAGTCGTCGGGCGGCCGGACTCTGTCAATTGCCTCGGGAGTCGCGCACTGGCACCATTCGTCGTGGAGGAAAACAGGCGCATGGGGCGATGGCCAAACCTGGACGCGATCGAGAAGATCGACGGTCCGATCGACAAGAAGGCCTACGAGAAGGAACTCGAGGATCTGCAGCACCGGCTGCTCGACCTGCAGATCCATCACCTGCGCACCGGCGGCCGCGTGCTGATCGGCATCGACGGCTGGGACGCCGCCGGCAAGGGCGGCATGATCGAGCGCCTTGTCGAGGGGCTGGAGCCCAAGTCGACGCACGTGTGGCGGATCGGCGCGCCGACGCCCGAGGAACAGGGCCGGCACTGGCTGTGGCGCTTCTGGAACCGCCTGCCCGCGCCCGGCAGCTGGGCGATCTTCGACCGCACATGGTACGGCCGCGTACTGGTCGAGCGGGTCGAGGGCTTCTGCGACGAGGCGGCATGGCAGCGCGCCTACAACGAGATCAACGAGTTCGAGCGTCAACTGGCGGACGATGGGGTGCGCATCGTCAAGCTCCTGGTGCATGTCAGTGCCGAAGAGCAGAAGAAGCGCATGATCGACCGGCTGGAAAGCCCCCACAAGCACTACAAGATCGGCCTCGAGGACTTCCGCAACATCGCCCGCCGCGACGATTACATCGAGGCCTACGGCGACATGCTGGAGCGCACCGACACCAAGCACGCGCCGTGGCACGTGGTGGCCACCGACAGCAAGCCGCACGCCCGGCTCGCCGGCCTGCGCATCGTCGCCGACCAGGTCGGCCGCGGCATCGACGCCGAGCCGCCGCCGCTCGACCCGCGCATCGTCGAAGCGGCGCGCAAGCTGTGGGGCTGGCGCCCCGGCGACGGGGCCAAGAAGCGCGGCGACCGGAAGTGAACCGGCCGGTCTTCGCCGGCTGGTGGGTGGTCGCGGGCGCCTTCCTGTGCATGCTCACGGGCTATGCCGTCGCCTATTCCTTCGCCGCCTTCTTCGGCGCGCTGGAGAGCGAGTTCGGCGCCCGCCGCGGCGAGACCGCGCTGGTCTTCTCGATCTCGGCCTTCCTGTACTTCCTGCTGGGCTTCCCGGCCGGCCTGATCGCCGACCGGACCGGCCCGCGCCCGGTGGTGATCGGCGGCCTGCTGCTGATCGCCGCCGGCCTGGTCGCCGCCTCGCAGGCGACCGCGCTGTGGCAGGTCTATGCCGGCTACGGGCTGGGCGTCGGCGTCGGCATCGGCTTCTCCTACGTGCCGAGCGTCGCCGCCGTGCAGCGCTGGTTCGTGCGCCGGCGCGGCGCCGCCAGCGGCATCGCGGTCGCGGGCATCGGCGTCGGCACGCTGATCGGCGCGCCGCTGGCGCACGCCCTGATCCAGCAGGTCGGCTGGCGCCACACCTGGCTGGCGATGGCCGCCCTCACGGCGGCCGGCGCGGTGATTTCCGGCCTGCTGGTTCGTCCCGCGCCCGAGCGCTACGGCCTGACGCCCGACGGCGATCCCGCGCCGCCCGGCGGCGCGCCCGCCGTGCCGGCCGGGCTGACGCTGGGCGAGGCGGTGCGCAGCGGCCCGTTCTGGGCGATCTACGTCGGCGCGCTGCTGCTGTCGTTCGGCCTGTTCGCGCCGTTCGTCCACCTCGCGCCCTACGCCCGCGACGTCGGGCTGGGCGAGGCGTTCGGCGTCATGCTGATCGTCCTGCTGGGGGTCGGCAGCACGGTCGGCCGCTTCCTGTTCGCCAGCGTCACCGGCTGGCTCGGCCGCAAGCACTCGTTCGGGCTGATGTACATCGGCGCCGGCGCCATGCTGGTGATGTGGTCGATGTCGAGCAGCGCCTGGGCACTGGTCGTCTTCGCGCTGGTGTTCGGCGCGTTCTACGGCGGCTTCGTCGCCATCGCGCCGTCGCTGGCGGCCGACTACTTCGGCGGCCGCGCGCTGGGCTCGGTGCTGGGCGCGCTGTACTCGGGCGTCGCCTTCGGCGCGCTGCTCGGCGCCCCGGCCGCGGGCTACGCCTACGACTTCTTCGGCTCCTACACCGGCGCGATCCTGGCCGGCGCGGCGCTGTGCGTCGCCTCGTTCGCGATCACGCTCCTGACGCCGGAGCCGGCGCGCTGGCTGGCGGCGCGGCGACGCGGCTCCTGACGCCGGGGCCGAGCGCCGAGGCGATCCACGGCAGGGCCTCGCGCATCGACTCCTCGAAGCGCCACGGCGGGTTGATCACCGCCACCGCGCACTCGGCGAGCTTGCCTGGCGCCAGGCCGTCGATCGACAATGACAGCACCAGCGGCCGGAACGCCGCCATCTCGCGCGCGAACAGCGCCGCCGCCTCGTCCTTCACCGGGTACCAGACCGCGTAGCAGCCGGTGGCGAAGCGGCGCACGCCGTGGCGCACCGCGCGCAGCAGGCGCTCGTACTCGTCGGTCGCCTCGAACGGCGGGTCGATCACCACCAGCCCGCGGCGCTCGGGCGGCGGCAACAGCGCCTTCAGCACCTTGTAGCCGTCGGCCTGGCGGACCTCGACCGCGCGGTCGCCGGCGAACTCGCGCTTGAGCGCCAGCGCCTCCTGCGGGTGCAGCTCGCAGGCCACGAAGCGGTCGCCCGGGCGCAGCGCGGCGCGCACCAGCCGAGGCGAGCCGGGGTAATGCCGCGGTGACGGCCCGACCGGCCCGAACTTGCGATCGAACGCCGCCACCGCGGCGAGGTAGCGCTGGACCGCCGGCGGGGCCGCCTCGCGCGACGCCGCCTCGGCCAGCCGGCCGATCCCGGCCTCGGCCTCGCCGGTGCGGCGCGCCGCGTCGCCCGCGAGGTCGTAGCCGCCGGCGCCGCCGTGGGTGTCGAGCACGAACAGCTTCTTGTCCTTGGCGGTCAGCAGGCGCAGCAGCTCGCACAGCGCGGCATGCTTCAGGACGTCGGCAAAGTTCCCGGCGTGGTAGCCGTGGCGATAGTTCATGGCCTTCCTATAGCATCCGGGGCACGGTCTGTGCTTCAACCGGGGGCGAAGGGGAGAACCATGGCCACCTACGAACTGCAATCGTCGCCGGAGACCTGTCACTGGGGCTACTTCGACAGCCAGCTGAAGCCGGCGCTCCGGGTCAAGTCGGGCGACATCGTGTCGATCCATTGCGTCTCGGGCGCCGCCGAGATCCTGCCCGGCGAGCCGTTCAACGTGCTGCCCGAGCACCGCGAGATCCTGGGCGCGCTGAAGCCGCACCTCGGCCGCCACATCCTGACCGGCCCGGTCTACGTCGAGGGCGCCGAGCGCGGCGATGCGCTCGCCATCGAGGTGCTCGACATCAAGTTCCGCACCAACTGGGGCTGGAACGTGCAGCGGCCGCTGATGGGCACGCTGCCCGAGGACTTCCCGTTCTACCGCCTGACCCACATCCCGATCGATTCGAACCGCGGCGTCTGCACCATGCCGTGGGGCACCGAGATCGAGCTCCGGCCGTTCTTCGGCATCATGGGCGTCGCGCCGCCGCCGGAATGGGGCCAGTGCAGTTCGGTCGAGCCGCGCGCCTTCGGCGGCAACATCGACAACAAGCACTTCCAGGTCGGCAGCACGGTCTACCTGCCGGTGTTCGCCGAGGGCGGCCTGTTCTCGACCGGCGACGGCCACGGCGTGCAGGGCGACGGCGAGGTCAACCTGACCGCGCTCGAGACCTCGCTGAGCGGCACCTTCCGCTTCACCGTGCGCAAGGACATGAAGCTGAACAACCCGCGCGCCGAGACCGCGACGCACTGGATCACGCACGGCTTCGACAGCGATCTCGACGACGCCGCCAAGGAAGCGCTGCGCGACATGATCCGCCTGATCACCGCCAAGACCGGCCTGTCGGCGGCCGACGCCTACATGCTGTGCAGCCTGCAGGGCGACCTGCACGTCACCCAGACGGTCGATGGCAACAAGGGCGTGCATTGCATGATGGCCAAGAAGGTGATCGGCGGGTGACCCTCGCCGCCGCCGGCCTCGCCGCGTCCGATCTGGCCGGTGCATGGCGGCTGGAAAGCTGGTCGTTCGCCTACGACGACGGCCGGCCGAGCGAGTACCCGCTCGGCCCGCAGGCCCGGGGACTGCTGCTCTACCTGCCGAGCGGCGAACTGAGCGCCACCCTGATGAGCACCACGCCGCCGCCGGCCAGCCTCGCCTATGCCGGCCGCTGGTCGGTCGCGGACGGCGCGGTCCACCACGCCATCGAGATCGCCAGCGATCCCGCGCTGGCCGGCATCACCACCCGGCGCGAGTTGCAGCTCGACGGCGACCGCCTGACCCTGACCGGCGCCGACTTCCGGCCCGGCACCGGTCGGCGCCAGGTGATCGTGTGGCGGAGACAGTCTTGACGGCCGCGCTCCTGCTCGGCGAGGCCGAGACCGGCCGCAGCGACGCCGACTGGGGACGCCGCGCCATCGAGGCCATCCAGAACGACCAGCGGCGCTCGGCGGACACCCACCTGCTGCGCCTCAACGCGCCGGGCCTCGCCGGCCTCGACGTCTACCTGAAGGACGAGTCGACCCATCCCACCGGCAGCCTGAAGCACCGGCTGGCGCGGTCGCTGTTCCTCTACGGCCTGTGCAACGGCCGCATCCGGCACGACACGCCGATCGTCGAGGCGTCGTCCGGCTCGACCGCGATCTCCGAGGCCTACTTCGCGCGGCTGCTCGGCCTGCCCTTCCATGCCGTGATGTCGGCCAGCACCTCGCCCGAGAAGATCCGCGAGATCGAGCGCCAGGGCGGCCGGTGCCACCTCGTCGCCGACGGCAAGGGCATCTACGCCGCCGCCGAGGCGCTGGCCCGCGACCTCGGCGGCGTCTACATGGACCAGTTCACCCATGCCGAGCGGGCGACCGACTGGCGCGGCAACAACAACATCGCCGAGTCGATCTTCGAGCAGATGAGCCGCGAGCCCCACCCGGTGCCGGCGTGGATCGTGATGAGCGCCGGCACCGGCGGCACCACCGCCACGCTGGGCCGCTACATCCGCTACCGCCGCTACGCCACCCGCCTGTGCGGCGCCGATCCCGAGCATTCCGCCTTCTTCGAGTCCTACGCCACCGGCGACCGCTCGGTGACCTGCGCCCTGCCGTCGCGCATCGAGGGCATCGGCCGACCGCGCGTCGAGCCGTCGTTCCTGCCGCAGGTCATCGACCACATGATGCGCGTGCCGGACGCGCAGGCGCTGGCGGCGATGCGCGTGCTGTCGCGCCGCCTCGGCCGCCGGGTCGGCGGCTCGACCGGGACCAACTTCCTGGCGCTGTGCGTGCTGGCCGACCGGATGAAGGCGGCAGGCGAGGCCGGCTCGCTGGTCACGCTGATCTGCGACAGCGGCGAACGCTATGGCCAGACCTACTACGACGACGGCTGGATCACCGCGCAGGGCTTCGACCTCGCGCCGCACGAGGCCACCCTCGACGCCTTCCTCGACGGCAACAGCGGCCGGCTCGCGCCGGCGTAAGGAGTCCGCATGACCCGCCTGCTCACGATCCTGGCGCTGCTCGCCGTCGCCCTGCCCTGCCACGCCGCCGACGAGCTGGTCGGCAGCGCCCGCACCACCGGCGGCGAGACCGTGCCCTACGTCCTCACCAGCAAGCCGGGCCAGCCGTCGGTCGCGGTGATCCTGATGCCCGGCGGACGCGGCGTGCTCAACCCGCGGATGGAGAACGGCAAGCTCACGATGTCGCTGGCCGGCAATTTCCTGATCCGCTCGCGCGAGCTGTTCGCCGACGGCACCGTCGTCGCGGCCTCGACCGACGCCACCTCGACGCCGGACCGCATCCTCGCGATCGTGCGCGACCTCGAGGCCCGCTACGGCAAGCTGTCGGTCTACGTGATCGGCACCAGTCGCAGCACCGAGGCCACCCTGGCGCTCGCCCGTTCGCTCGACGGCCGCGTCGCGGGCTTCGTCCACAGTTCGTCGATGAAGGCCGTCGGGGACTTCGATCCGCGCGGCCTCAAGAGCCGCAACCTGGTCGTCCTGCACGTGCGCGACGCCTGCCGCGTGACGCCGCCCTCGTCCGGCGTCGCCTCGAACAAGAAGTACGGCACCGACCTGATCCAGGTCGACGGCGGCAAGTCGACCGGCGACGACTGCGAGGCCTACGCCTACCACGGCTACAACGGCGTCGAGGCCGACACCGTCGGCAAGATCAAGCAATGGATCGCCGCGCGCTGAAAGGTCCCTCGCTGCGCTCGGGATGACAGCAAAAGACCTATCATCCCGAGCGTAGCGAGGGACCCTTCCTGGCCCTACGCGTGGATGTGCTCGTGATCGTGCGGGCCGGTGCCATGCCGGTGGCGCCGCGTCTGACGCTCGGCGGGGATGACGTGCAGCTGGCCGTGGCGCACGCCGCGCTGGCTCATGGTCTGGTCGGCCAGCGACCGCACCTCGCGAGTCGGGCCGCGCAGCACCGACACTTCGAGGCAGGCATCGTGGTCGAGATGGACGTGCAGGGTCGAGACCTGCAGGTCGTGGTGGGCGTGCTGCGCCTGGGTCAGGCGCCGGCCGAGATCGCGGGTCTCGTGGTCGTAGACGTAGGACAGGGTCGCGATGCAGAAGCCGTCGGCTCCCCGGGCCTCGTCCTCCAGCTTCTGCCGGACCGCCACGGCGCGCAGGATGTCCCGCAGCGCCTCGGAGCGACTGTCGTAGCGATGGTCGGTCATGTGCCGGTCGAGCACCTGCGCCAGGTCGTCGTCGATCGACAGGGTAATGCGCTGCATGGCGGACTCCGGATTGCTGCCCGGCATGGAGTATGCATAATTTTCCGGAAATGCATACGCGCCCGCTCGCCCTGCTCGGGCTGCTCGCCCTGGCCGCCGGAGCGGCCCGTGCGCAGTCCCCCGAACCGTTCGGTCCCGGCACCGGCGCATCGACCGCGCTGCCGGCGGTGACGGTGATCGCGCCGCGCGCGCTGGAGGCCGAGCCGACCGACGCGGCCAGCGAGAAGCGCATCTCCGGCGAGACGCTGAACACGCGGCCGATCGAGCGGCCGGGCGAGGTGCTCGAGGCGGCGCCCGGCCTGATCGTCACGCAGCACTCGGGCGAGGGAAAGGCCAACCAGTACTTCCTGCGCGGCATGAACCTCGACCACGGCACCGACCTCGCGCTGTGGCTCGACGGCATGCCGCTCAACATGCGCACGCACGGCCACGGCCAGGGCTACGCCGACGTCAACTTCCTGATCCCCGAGCTGCTGCAGCGCATGACGGTCAAGAAGGGTCCGTACTGGGCCGAGGAAGGCGACTTCGCCTCGGCCGGGACGCTGCGCCTGGCCTATGCCGACCGGCTCGAGCGCAACGTCGTGCTGGCGACCGGCGGCAGCTTCGGCTACTGGCGCGGCCTTGCCGCCGGCTCGTTCGCCGCCGGCGCCGGCTTCATCACCGCCGCCGCCGAGACGGTGTTCTACGACGGGCCGTGGCAGGCCTCGGACGCGCTGCGCAAGTTCAACGGCTTCCTGCGCTACTCCGAGGGCACGCCGGACAACGGCCTGTCGATCACCGCGCTCGCCTACACCAACTCGTGGCACGCCACCGACCAGGTGCCGAACCGCGCGGTGTTCGACGGCAGCCTGTCGCGCTGGGGCGCGGTCGACCAGACCGACGGCGGCGACACCCAGCGCTACTCGCTGTCGATGCGCTGGAGCCGCAGCGGCGACAAGGGCGCCAGCCTGGTCGAGGCCTACGCCATCTACTCGACGCTGAATCTCTACAACAACTTCACCTACTACCTCGACGATCCCGACCTCGGCGACCAGTTCCAGCAGAGCGACAAGCGCAAGGTCTTCGGCCTCAACGCCAGCCAGTCGTTCAACCACGGCCTGGCCGGCTTCCGCTCGGAGACGACGCTCGGCACGCAAGTGCGCTACGACGACATCGGGGTCGGGCTGTTCCCGACCTTCCAGCGCACCGCCTACGGCACCACCCGCTACGACCAGGTGAGCGAGACCAGCGTCGGCCTCTATGCCCGCAACGCTACGCAATGGACCGACTGGCTGAGGGTGACGCTGGGGGTGCGCGGCGACCTGTTCATGGCCTCGGTCGACAGCACCACCCAGTCGCTGAACTCGGGCACCACGTCGGCCTTCCTCGCCAGCCCCAAGGCCGGCGTGGTGTTCGGCCCGTTCGAGCGGACCGAGTTCTACCTGAACGGCGGCTTCGGCTATCACAGCAACGACGCGCGCGGCGCCACCATCACGGTCAACCCGGCCGACCCGACCCAGCCGGTCGCCGCGGTGCCGCTGCTGGTCCAGTCCAAGGGCGCCGAGATCGGCATGCGCAGCCAGGCGCTGAAGGGCTACGACACGTCGCTCGCCCTGTTCCTGCTCGACTTCAACTCGGAACTGCTGTTCGTCGGCGACGCCGGCACCACGATCGCCAGCCGGCCGAGCCGCCGCGTCGGCGTCGAGTGGACCAACAGCTATCGACCGGCGGCGTGGGCGAGCTTCGACCTCGACCTCGCCTTCACCCGCGCCCGCTTCACCGACTGGTCGCCCGACGGCGACCTGATCCCCGGCGCGCCCGACTTCGTCGGCTCGGCCGGCATGACCCTGGGCGGCGACACCGGCTGGTTCGGCGCGCTGCGGCTGCGCAGCCTCGGCCCGCGGCCGCTGGTCAGCGACGGCAGCGTCTGGTCGACCTTCACCACGACGCTGAACGGCCGCGTCGGCTACATCTTCGAGTCGGGGATCAAGCTCAACCTCGACGCCTACAACCTGCTCAACACGCAGGCCAGCCAGATCGACTACTTCTACACCTCGCGGCTGCCCGGCGAGCCGGCCGGCGGCGTCGCCGACCGCCACTTCCACCCACTCGAGCCGCTGGCGCTCCGCCTGACGCTGGCCAAGGCGTTCTGACGCTCAGGGCGCGGGTTCGACCGACAGCTCGGTGCCGTTGACCGCGGCGACGCGGACCCGCGCGCCGGCCGCCATGTCGGGGCCGGTCACCGTCCAGCTGCCGTCGCCCACTTTCACGCGGCCGCGGCCATTCAGGATCGGCGCGTCGAGCACGATGGTGCGGCCGACCAGCGCCGAGCCGCGGGCATTGATCGTCTCGTCCTGCGCCTTGCCGCGCTGCAACCGCTTGAGCGTCGGCCGCAGGACGATGGCCGAGGCGACCGACGCGACGCCGAACACGAACAGCTGGAACTCGAGCGACAGGCCGGGCACGACCAGCAGGAAGAAGCCGGCCGCGACGGCGCCGAACGCCACGAACATGAACACCACGCCGGGCAGCAGCATCTCGAAGACGAGGAGGACGGCGGCGATCGCCCACCAGTACCAGAAGACCATGGTGGCGCCTCAGCCCGAGCTCGGAACCGAGCCGCGTGGCCGGTTGGAATCCAGCGCGGAGCGCGCCTGCGCTTCCTTGGCCAGCTCGCCGATCCCGGCGATCGAGGCCA
Source organism: Pseudomonadota bacterium (assembly GCA_020160955.1). Taxonomy (GTDB): domain Bacteria; phylum Pseudomonadota; class Alphaproteobacteria; order Reyranellales; family Reyranellaceae; genus Reyranella. The sequence continues at coordinate 26,675 of JAIUOX010000008.1, read as the reverse complement.
TCACGCCGGCCGCCTCGACGGGGAGGAAGAACATCTTGGCGTTGTTGCTCGACCCCATCTTGGCCAGCGCCTCGACGTACTTGGTGCCGAGGAAGTAGTTGATCGCCTGCGCGCCGTTCTCGGCGATCGCCTCGGCCACCACCCGCGTCGCCTTGGCCTCGGCCTGGGCCTGGCGCTCGCGCGCCTCGGCCTCGCGGAACGCCGCCTCGCGCTTGCCCTCGGCGATCAGGATGGCCGACTGCTTGTCGCCCTCGGCGCGCTTGATCGACGCCTCGCGCACGCCCTCCGCCTCGAGGATGGTGGCGCGCTTCTCGCGCTCGGCCTTCATCTGGCGCGCCATGGCGTTGACCAGGTCCTCGGGCGGCGCGATGTCCTTCAGCTCGACGCGCAGCACCTTGACGCCCCACGGGTTGGTCGCCTGGTCGATCACCGCCAGCAGCGTGTCGTTGATCTCGTTGCGCCGCGACAGCACCTCGTCCAGCGCCATGTTGCCCATGACGCTGCGGATGTTGGTCACCGCGAGGTTGCTCATCGCCTGGTGCAGGTTCTGCACCTCGTAGGCGGCGCGCGCCGCGTCGATCACCTGGTAGAAGGCGACGGCGTCGACCTGCACCGTGGCGTTGTCCTTGGTGATGACCTTCTGGCCGGGGATATCGAGCACGCTCTCCTGCATGTTCATGCGGCGGCCGACCGAGTCGATGAACGGGATGATGAGGTGCAGGCCCGGCGACAGCGTGCGCGTGTAGCGGCCGAACCGCTCGATCGTCCAGTTGGTGCCCTGCGGCACCGTCTTCACGCCGGCGAACACCAGCACGAGCGCCACCACCACGAAGGCGATGACGAAGATCAGGGCAGCGGAAATCATCAGGCCTCCCGGGGCTGCGGCGGTGAAGCCTAGCTTAGCGCCGGAGGCCCGTCACGAAAGACGATCAGCTCGCGGCGGCGGCGTACGCGAACGCCGGGGCCGGCACGGCCTCGGGCCGCGCATCGGTGGCCAGCCAGCGATCGAGGAAGCCGTCGATCCAGCGGCCGAGCGGCGGGTCGTACAGCGCGTGCATCGACAGGTGGACGCCGCGCGGATGCACGCCGGGCTGGCCGACGCTCTCGCGCAGCCGCTCGGAGTTCAGCGTCCACGCCTCCTTCATCTCCAGCGTCACCTCGGGGTGGAACTGGAAGCCGAAGGCGTTGGGCCCGCAGCGGAAGCCCTGCACCGGGTAGGTGTCGTTGGTCGCCAGCAGCTCGCAGCAACCGGGCAGGTCCATGCCCTCGCGGTGCCACTGGTAGACGGTCATCGGGCCCGGGAACCAGTCCCGGCCGGCCTCGGTCGGCACGATCCGGGCATAGCCGATCTCCATGCGGCCCTGCGGGTGCGGCGCCACCCGGCCGCCCGCCACCCGGGTCAGCAGCTGGGCGCCGAGGCACAGGCCGAGGAACGGCACGCCGGCCTCGATGACCCGGGGAATCCATTCCAGCTCGCCCTTGATGCCGGCCAGCGTGCCGCAGTCGTTGGCCGACATCGGGCCGCCGAACACCACCACGCCGGCATAGTCGTCGAGATCGCGGGGAAGCTGGCAGCCGAGGTTGGGGCAGAAGCGCTGGAGCTGGTAGCCGCGCTGCTCGAGGAGCGCGCCGACCCGGCCGGGCCGCGACTTCTCCTGGTGCACGACGACCGCGATCTTGGATCGCGAACTCTTCTTGGGCTTTGCAGCCATGACCATCATGGAATTGAATCTTAGGCTCGGCCTGTGGCAACGACAAGGCAGAACGGAATCGGGAGGACAAAAATGGCGCGCCGGCTCGAGGTCTACTTCGACTGTTCCAGCCCGTGGACCTACCTCGCCTTCCACGCCGTCCAGCCGCTGGCCCGCGAGGTCGGCGCGGAAATTGCGTGGAAGCCGATTCTGGTCGGCGGCGTGTTCAACGCCGTGAACCAGACCGTCTACGAGAGCCGCGCCAACCCCAACCCGCGCAAGGCGGCCTACATGCTCCAGGACCTCCAGGCGTGGGCCCGGCTGTACGGGCTGCGCATCGTCTTTCCGCCCGCCGTGTTCCCGGTGAACAGCGTCAAGGCCATGCGCGGCGCCTTCCACGCGCTCGACGAAGGCAAGCTGGTGCCCTACGCCACGGCCGCCTTCGAGGCCTACTTCGGCGAGGATCGCGACATCGCCCGCGATGACGTGCTGGCCGAGGTCGCGACGCGGGCCGGCCTCGATGCCGGCCGGCTGCTGGCCGCGGCTGCCGGCGACGACGCCAAGGGCCGGCTGCGCGCCAACACCGAGGAGCTGATCGCGCGCGGCGGCTTCGGCAGCCCGTCGCTGTTCGTCGGCGAGGAGATGTTCTTCGGCAACGACCGCCTGCCGCTGGTGCGCGCGGCCCTGCTGGCCTGAGGAGACCGACATGAGCGGCAACAGCGATCCCGCCTTCTGGGAGAAGGCCAACGCCCACCTCGTGCGCTACGGCGGCGCCTTCGCGCCGGTGATCGCCGAGAGCGCCGCCGGCAACTGGTTCACCGACGCCGATGGACGGCGCATCCTCGACTTCACCTCCGGCCAGATGAGCGCCATCCTGGGCCACAGCCATCCCGAGATCGTCGCCGTCGCGCGGCGCTGGATCGGCGAGCTCGACCACCTCTACTCGACCATCCTGTCGCGCCCCGTGGTCGACCTCGCCGCACTGATCGCCGAGGTCTCGCCGGGCACGCTCGACCGCGTCCTGCTGGTCTCGACCGGCGGCGAATCGAACGAGGCTGCGCTGCGCATGGCCCGGCTGGTGACCGGCCGGCACGAGGTCGTGGCGATGAGCCGCTCGTGGCACGGCGTCACCGGCGGCGCGGCCTCGGCGACCTACTCGTCGAGCCGCAAGGGCTACGGACCCGGCCTGCCGGGCTCGCTGGTCCTGCCGGCGCCCGACACCTACCGGTCGCGCTTCATCGGCGAGAACGGGGTGTACGACTGGCGCGGCGAGCTCGAGTTCGGCTTCGAACTGGTCGACCGCCAGTCGACCGGCGCGCTGGCCGCCTGCATCGTCGAGCCGATCCTGAGCTCGGGCGGCGTGCTGGAGCCGCCGGAAGGCTGGCTCGCCGCGCTGGCCGAGATGTGCCGCGCCCGCGACATGCAGCTGATCTTCGACGAGGCGCAGACCGGCCTCGGCCGGACCGGCACGCTGTTCGCCTGCCAGCGCGACGGCGTCGTGCCCCAGTACCTCACCCTGTCCAAGACGCTGGGCGCCGGGCTGCCGCTCGCCGCCATGCTGACCACGCCGGAGATCGAGGACGAGGCGGCGCGCCGCGGCTTCCTGTTCTACACGACCCATGCCTCCGATCCGCTGCCGGCGGCGGTCGGCCTGAAGGTCATCGAGGTCATCCTGCGCGACCGCCTGGCCGAGCGGGCCGCCGAGCTGGGCGCCCGGCTGAAGGCCGGGCTGCAGTCCCTGCAGCAGCGCTACGAGTGCATCGGCGACGTGCGCGGCCGCGGCCTGCTGCTGGGCCTCGACCTGGTCAAGGACCGGCGGTCCCGGACCCCGGATCCCGAGCTCGCCCAGCGCGTCGCCCGGGAATGCCTCGACCTCGGCATGATGACCAGCACGGTGCGCGGCGGCTTCGGCATCTTCCGCATCGCCCCGCCGATCACCATCGAGCCGGCGGAAATCGACCTCGGCCTCGAGATCTTCGACCGGGCGCTGGCCCGGGCGCTGGGCTGACGGCCGCTTCCGCGGTGCGGCGGCTTGCCCCAAGGGGGCCCGCCGCGGCGCCCACACGGTATTTGGATTTGAAACCAGCCCCTAAGTGTTGTACCCGCAAGCGGTTTCCGGCCAATGCGTTGGGAGTTGATGGATGATCACGAAGCTCGTGCAGGCGGCCGTTCTGGTCGCTGGCGGTCTGGCCCTCAGCGGCTGCCAGCTTGGCCAGCAGCAGGCCCAGTCGGCGGCCCCCGCCAAGAAGCCGCCGGCCGCCGACTACCAGGCGCCGGGCTCCGGTAACCCGCCGGCCGCCGGTGCCATTCGCGGCATCTGCTACGACTCGTCCGAACTGGCGACCTACAACGGCCGCATGCTGCACCAGCAGATGGTCGTGGCGGTCCTGCAGTGCCAGAACCCGAACGGCACCCGGGCCTACGAGTCGCAGTACAACGCCTACGCGACGAAGTTCGCGGGCGAGCTCAGCACCAACTCGCGCAACCTGACGGCGCTGAGCCGGGCCAAGCGGTTCAACATCGACACCGTCGTCACCGAGTTCGCGAACCGCACGGCGCAGAAGGCGCCGGTCGACAAGGAATTCTGCTCGCGCTTCCTGCGCGCCTTCGACTGGGCGAACTCGCCGCAGGTCACGCAGCTGTCGCAGATCCCGCCGGTGTACGATCTCGGCCCCGACATGAACGTCTACCCCTGCCCGCCGCGCTGAGCGACGCGGCACGGAGCGAGAGGGCGGCCCACGGGCCGCCCTTTTTCGTGGCGCGGCGCTTCGGCTAAGGTCACGCCATGGATACCAAGACCGTTCGCACCGACCTCCTCGAGGTCGCCTACCAGGAGCATGGCCCGCACGACGGGCCGCCGGTCATCCTGCTGCATGGCTTTCCCTACGATGTGCGCGCCTACGACCAGGTCGCGCCGGCGCTGGCCAAGGATGGTTGCCGCGTGTTGGTGCCGTGGCTGCGCGGCTACGGCGCGACGCGCTTCCTGTCCGACGCGACGCCGCGCTCGGGCGAGCAGGCGGCGCTCGGCCACGACCTCCTGCAGTTCATGCAGGCGCTGGGCATCGAGCGCGCCGCGCTCGCGGGCTACGACTGGGGCGGGCGCGCGGCCTGCATCGTCGCGGCGCTGTGGCCCGAGAAGGTGCGCTGCCTCGTCAGCTGCACCGGCTACAACGTCCAGAACATCGCCGCCTCGGTCGAGCCGGTGTCGGCGGCCCAGGAGCACCGCTTCTGGTACCAGTACTACTTCCATACCGAGCGCGGCCGCGCCGGCCTGACCCGGAACCGCCGCGACATCTGCCGCCTGCTGTGGCAGCTGTGGTCGCCCGAGTGGCGGTTCGACGAGGCGACGTTCGAACGCAGCGCCGTCGCCTTCGACAATCCCGACTTCGTCGAGGTGGTGATCCATTCCTACCGCCACCGCTACGGCTACGTCGCTGGCGACCCGGCGATGGCCGGCATCGAGGCGCGGCTGGCGCAGCAGCCGACCATCGGCGTGCCGACGATCAACCTGCACGGCGGCCACGACGGCGTCGGCCCGGCGCCCGAGAAGGACAGCCAGGCCCGCTTCTTCACCGGCCCCTACGACCGCCGGATCCTGCCGCGCATCGGCCACAACGTCCCGCAGGAGGCGCCGGGCGACACCGTCGTCGCCCTGCGCCAACTCATGAAGGGAACCCCGCGATGAAGCTCGCCCTCGCCGGCGCCACCGGCAACATCGGCAGCCGCGTCCTCGACGAGGCGCTGCGCCGCGGCCACGCCGTCACCGCGATCTCGCGCGACCCGGCGAAGCTCGGCGCGCGGGCCGGCATGACCCCGGCGCGCGGCGACACCAGCGACCCGGCCGCGTTCGCCAAGGTGCTGGCTGGCCACGACGCCGCGGTGCTGTCGATCAAGTGGAACGAGAACGACGTCCACAAGGTGCTGGAGGCGATCCGCAAGGCGGGCCTGAAGCGCTGCCTGTTCGTGGTCGGCGCCGGCAGCCTGCTGCGCGCCGACGGCCGCACCCACTTCGACCACATGGCCGAGAAGGGCATCCAGCCGCCGACCTCGAAGCCGGCCGCGCTGGCGCTGGCCGAGGTGCAGAAGGTCGGCGACCTCGACTGGACGGCGATCTCGCCGCCCGCCTCGATCCAGCCCGGCGAGCGCACGGGCAAGTTCCGGCTGGGGCTCGACCACCTGCTCGAGGATGCGGCCGGCCAGAGCCTGATCAGCCGCGAGGACTTCGCGATCGCGATCGTCGACGAGCTGGAGAAGCCCAACCACGTCCGAAAGCGTTTCACCGCAGCCTACTAGGCGACGGCCCCTTCCTACTCCAGCGTCTCGAGCAGGCGCGTGCAGAGATAGGTCCGCGGCACCAGCGACGAGTAGTAGATCTGCTCGTTCGCGGCGTGCGCACCCTTGCCGTCGGCGCCCAGCCCGTCGAGCGTCGGGATGCCCAGCGCGGCGGTGAAGTTGCCGTCGCTGCCGCCACCGGTCAGGGGCACGTCGTTCAGCTCCTTGCCGATCTCGCGGTAGATCGCCTGCGCCTTCTCGAACAGCGACGTGATGCCGGCGTCCTTCTGGTAGGGCGGCCGGTTCATCTCGCCCTCGACGGTCAGCGTCACGTCCTTGCCGATCGGCTCGAGGTTGAGGAACCAGTGCGTCATCTCCTCGGCCAGCTGCGGGCTCGGCACCCGCAGGTCGACGTCGACCCGGCACTCGGCCGGCACGACGTTGACGCCGGTGCCGCCCTGGATCAGGCCGACGTTGCAGGTGATGCCGCGGGCGTAGTCGGTCTTGCCCTCGATGCGCAGGATCTGCCGCGCCATCTCGGCGATGGCGCTGCGGCCATCCTCGTGGCGCACGCCCGAGTGGCTGGCCCGGCCCTTCACCGTCAGGGTGAAGCGGCCGACGCCCTTGCGCGAGGTTACGACGCGGTCGCCATCGCGGCCCGGCTCCATGACCAGGGCGTACTTGTGGCCGCGCGCCGCTTCCTCGATGCGGGCGCGCGAGGTCGGGCTGCCGACCTCCTCCTCGGGGATGAACAGGAAGGTCACCGGCAGCTTCGTCTTCTTGCCCTGGCGCACGAGGTGGCGCAGCGCGTAGTAGGCGATGTAGCCGCCCGCCTTCATGTCGTAGATGCCGGGCCCGAAGATGCTGTCGCCCTCGCGGCGGATCTTGAGGTCCTTCTCGATCATGCCGATCGGGTGGACGGTGTCGAGGTGGGCGAGGACGAGGATGCCCTTGCCCTCCCCCTCGCTCATCTCCGGCGTCGTGCGGCACTCGAGGATGTCGCCGAAGCCGTCGCGGCCCGGGATGCGCTCGAGCTTCAGGCCGAGGTCGCGGAACTGGCCCTCGACATGGTCGACCACCTTGTTGACCGAGCCGGCGTCGTGGCTCGGGCTCTCGATCGACACCCACTCGACGATGCCGGCGAGGACCTCGTCGGCATCGATCTTCGGTTCGTTCTTGCGCGGTTGCGCCATCAGATCGGATCCCAGGTGAAGTACTCGGGCGAGCGCTTGAGGTCGGTGAAGAACGGCTTCATCGACGGCACCGCGTGCTCGGCGATCGCCTCCAGCGTCCAGCCCTCGGAGTTGTGCACCGAGCGCACCGGGCGGTTGGCGTTGAACAGCATGATCTCGTTCATGCGCACGCCGAAGATCTGCGACGAGATGCCGTCGGCCGCGTCGGACAGCAGGAACACCGCCATCGGCGCCACCTTGGCCGGCGTCATGCGCTTGGAACGCTCGAGCCGCGCCTTCTGCGCCTCGGTGTCGGCGGGGATGGTGCCGATCATGCGTGTCCAGGCGAACGGCGAGATGCAGTTCGAGCGGACGTTGAAGGCCGCCATGTCGAGGGCGATCGAGCGCGACAGGCCGATGATGCCCATCTTGGCTGCCGAGTAGTTGGCCTGGCCGAAGTTGCCGACGAGGCCGGAGGTCGAGGTGAAGTGCACGAAGGCGCCCGACTTCTGTTCCTTGAAGTAGTTGGCGGCGGCGCGGCTGACGTTGAACGCGCCGTTGAGGTGCACGTCGATCACCATCTTCCAGTCCATGTGGCTCATGCGATGGAAGATGCGGTCGCGCAGGATGCCGGCGTTGTTGATGACACCGTCGATCTTGCCGAAGTTCTCGACCGCCGCCTTGACCATGCGCTCGGCGCCGGCCGGGTCGGACACGCTGTCGCCGTTGGCCACGGCCTTGCCGCCCATCGCGATGATCTCGTCGACGACCTTCTGGGCCGGCGTGGTGCTGCCCGAGCCTTCGCCGTCGACCGCACCGCCGAGGTCATTGACCACCACCGACGCACCCTCGCGCGCCGCCAGCAGCGCCATCTCGCGGCCGATGCCGCCGCCCGCGCCGGTCACCAGCACGGCCTTGCCCTTCAACATGTCCGTCATCTCTACGTCCTCTCCTCTTTCAGGATTCCAGTTTCGGGGGATGCGGCCGGACGCGCAACAGGCGCGCGCTCAGCACCGTCGCCAGGGCGAACGGCATCAGGCCGATCACCAGCGGCATCGCCACGTAGGGGCCGCCGATCATGCTGAGCAGGGCCACGGTCACCGTTCCCATCGCGCCCATGCCCATCTGGGCCAGCCCGGCCAGCGACGACGCCGTGCCGGCCAGCTTGGGGAACAGGCCGACCGCGCCGGCATTGGCGTTGGCCACGATCATGCCGGTGCCGAAGCTCGCCACCATGTGCGGCCCGACGATCGCCCACCAGGTGAGAATGCCGGACAGCGAAAGGGCGGCCATGACCGACAGGGCCGCGACGTGGAACCAGCCCGACAGCTTCATGATCGTGACCGGCGAGACGCGGCCGACCAGCCGGTTGTTGACCAGCGTGCCGAGCGTGAAGCCGCCGACCGACAGCAGCACGATCAGGCCGAACTCCTGCGGCGTGAAGCCGAGCTTCTCCTGCAGGATGAAGGGCACGCCGGCCAGGAAGCCGAAGTTGATGGCGAAGGCGAAGCCCAGCGTCAGCACGTTGCCGAGGAACTGCGGCTCGCGCAGCATCTCGCCCGAGCCGCGCAGCAGGCTGCCGAAGTTGAGCCGGTCGCTGCGGTAGCGGTTGGTCTCGTCGAGGCCGAGCAGGGTCACCACCAGCAGCACCGTGCCGAAGCCGCCGACGAACCAGAAGGTGGCGCGCCAGCTCGCCCACTCGGCGAGGAAGCCGCCGAGGATCGGCGACAGCGACGGCGCGATGTTCTGGCCGAGCGAGATCCAGCTCATGACCAGCGGCATCTCCTGGAAGCTGTAGGCGTCGCGGGTCAGCGCGCGGCCGATCACCGAGCCCGACGCCGCGCCCAGTCCCTGCACGATGCGCAGGCCGATCAGGCCGCCGATCGATGGCGCGAACGAGCAGGCGAAGGTCGCCGCCGAGAAGAAGATCAGCCCGCCGATCAGCACCGGCCGGCGGCCAAAGCGGTCGCTCAGCGGGCCGTAGAACAGCTGGCCGACGGCGAAGCCCAGCATGTAGGTGGTGAGCGTGAACTTGACGCTCTCCGACGGCGCGCCGAGGTCGATGCCGACCGACGGCATGACCGGCGTGTAGATGCTCATGGTCAGGGGACCGAAGCTGCCCAGCGCCACCAGCAGGGCGAGGTAGCCGGCCGAACGCGGAACGAGTTTCACCGGCCGGACGCTTCTTGCGCACCTTCCGCGCCGAAATCGCCGAGGCTGGCCCCAGGGCTGCCCTCGACCGGCAACGACTCCTGCTCGCGCGTCATGCGCGGGTAGTAGTGCCGGAAGGCGCCGCGGATCTCGTCGAACGGGATGTCGGCGAAGACGCCGCGGTAGGCGAGGTACTCCATGTGGCGGCGGCCGCCGAGGTCGAACGGGTGGTAGATCGAGTCGGTCTCGCCGTCCCACTCGAGCGGCTTCAGCCCGAACTTCTCGGTCAGCTCGCGGTTGAAGGCCGGGGTCGCCTTGACCCAGCGGCCGTCGAGCCAGACCTCGGTGTAGCCGTGGTAGTAGAAGACGTCGCAGCCCATCAGCTCGGAGAGCCGCTTGGTGGTCATGTGGTTGCGCACGTCGGCGTAGCCGACCCGGGCCGGCAGGCCGACGGCGCGGCACACCGCGGCCATCAGGCCGGCCTTGTTCACGCAGTAGCCGTGACCGGCCCGCAGCGTGGTGCTTGCCCGGTAGGCCTCCGCCTTCATCGGCGTGTTGTAGGGGTCGTAGCGCAGCTCGTCGCGCACCGCGTAGTACAGGCGCAGCGCCCGGTCGCGGTCGCCGCCCTCGCCCGCCGCGCGGCGCGCCCAGGCGACGACCTCGGGATGGTCCGAGTCGATCAGCGCGGCCGGCCGGCCATAGGCCTCGAAGGCGGCGGCGTCGCGCACCACGTCGTCTCGCCCGGACCGCAGCGAATCGTAATCCATGGGCCCTTCTCTACGACAAACCGTGGCAAAAGACAGGACCCGCCGCGCGCAATCCACGCATGCGGCGGCGGCAGCCCCCGTTACGCCGTCCCGTCACAACGACGGCGGGGCGTCGTCCGACTTGATCAGGAAGTGGGCATTGGCGGTCGCCACCGGCTTGGCCCGGTCGTCCTGCCAGGCCTCGGCGAAGACATTGACCATGCGGCGGCCCTGCTTGGTCACCTTGGCGCTGGCGATGACGTCGAGCGGCCGCGCCGAGCGAAGGTAGTCGACCGTGATGTTGACGATCTTGGGCACCGTCTCGGTGTCGGTCTCCCACAGCAGGTGGAAGATCGCCGCCATCTCCAGCATGGCGCCCAGCGTGCCGCCGTGGATCGCCGGCAGCGAGGTGTTGCCGATCAGGTCGCCGTGGAAGCGCATCCGGGTCAGCAGCTCGCCGGTGCCGTTCTCGGGCGCGATGCGCATCCAGCGGGCATAGGGAATGGCCTCCGACAGGAGCGCCACGTTGCCCGACTTGCGCGCCTCGGCCAGGCGTTCGAGAAGCGAGCTCATGCCTTGCCCCCGTCGCCGCCGATCAGCTTCTCGGCGCCGATCATCTGCGGCCGCGTCGCCTTGCCCTTGGTGCCCAGCATGAAGGTGCCGGCGGCGGCGGCGATCGGGTCGGCGGCGTCGCCGTGGTGGGCGAAGGCACGGGTGAAGGCCACCGAGCTGGTGATCCGGTAGCACTCGGCCTCGGCGATCACCGCCTTGCCGGGCGTCGCCGGCCGGGCATAGTCGATGCGCAGGTCGAGGGTGGCGAAGGGCTTCGGCTCCTTCAGCATGGTGGCGACCGACATGCCGCAGCAGCCGTCGAGCATGGCGGTCAGCGGCCCGCCGGCCAGAACGCCGGTCTCGGGATTGCCGACCAGCTCGTCGCGCCACTCCAGCCGCATCGAGGCGAAGCCGCGGCGCACCGCGACGACCTTCAGCCCGAGCGCCTTGTTGTGCGGGATGGTGTCGGAGAACAGCGACTGGAACAGCACGATGCGCTGGTCCGGGTCCTTGAGGGGATTGGTCATGCGCCTTCCTACTACAAACCCATCTGGCGCGCCGCGAGGTCCTTCATGATCTCGACCGAGCCGCCGCCGATCGACATCACCTTGGTCTCGCGGTAGATGCGCTCGACCTTGGCGCCGCGCAGGTAGCCGGCGCCGCCGAAGATCTGCATCGCCTCGTTGGCGCAGAACTCCATGGTCGAGGTCGCCTGGTTCTTCAGCATGCAGATCTCGGCCACCGGCTTCTCCCCCTGCCCGACCCGCCAGGCCAGCAGCTCGAGCGTCGAGCGCACGGCATGGATGCGCATCGCCATGTCGACGAGGCGATGGCGCACCACCTGGTTGGCGATCAGGGGCTTGCCAAAAGTGTGCCGTTCGCGGGCGTAGGCGATGGATTCCTCGAGGCAGACCTTGGCGTAGCCCCAGGCGCCGGCCGCCATGCCCAGCCTCTCGGAGTTGAAGTTCAGCATGATGCCGATGAAGCCCTTGTTCTCGGGCCCGATCAGGTTGTCGACCGGTACGCGCACATTGTCGAAGAACAGCTGCGCCGTGTCGGACGCCCACCAACCCATCTTCTTCAGCTTGGTCCGGCCGAAGCCCTCGCGGTCGCGCTCGATCAAGAGCAGAGACACGCCCGAGGCGCCGGGGCCGCCGGTCCGCACCGCCACCGTGTAGTAGTCGGCGCGCATGCCCGAGGTGATGAACATCTTCGAGCCGTTGACCACGTAGTGGTCGCCCTCGCGCCGCGCCGTCGTCCTGAGGTTGGCGACGTCCGAGCCGCCGGACGGTTCGGTGATGGCCAGCGCGCTGATCTTCTCGCCGGCCAGCACCTCGGGCAGGACCTTGCGCTTCATCCACTCCGGGCCCAGCGCGGCGATCGGCGGCGCGCCGATGGTGTGGCTGTTCAGGCTGGCGTTGAGGCCGCCGCTGCCGTGGCGCGCCATCTCCTCGGCCTTGATGATGCCGAAGAACGGGTCGGTGGGTACGCCGCCGTACGCCTCGGGGAAGCCGAGCTGCAGCAGGCCGGCGGCCGAGGCCTTGGCGTAGAGGTCGCGCGGGAACTCCTCGGCCTCGTCCCACTGGTCGACGTGGGGCATGATCTCGCGGTCGACGAAGCGCCGGACCGTCCGGCGGAAGGCCTCGTGCTCCTCGGTGTAGAACGGCGAGGGCGGGCCGTTCGGCGTTTCCATCGCGGGGGCCAGCGACATGGCTTTCTCCGTCTGCAGTCTGGACAAACGACAGTAGCGTTCCGGGAACGAAAATCCATTGACCCCGGATAGGCGCCAAGGTTCTATGGCGCCAGCGTCACGAATCGCCAAGAAACGACAAGCGCGCCGACGACCGCATGAACGGCCGGTGTACAGGGTAGGAGAATGCTCGATTTCATCCAGCAGCTGGTGAGCGGCATCGCTCTCGGCTGCGTCTACGGCCTCATCGCGCTGGGCTTCGTCCTGATCTACAAGGCGACCGAGGTGGTGAACTTCGCCCAGGGCGACCTGATGATGCTGGGCGGGTTCTTCGTCTTCACCTTCATCGGCCTGATGGGTCTCGACTACTGGCTCGGCTTCCTGTTCGCCGTCTGCGGCATGGCCGTGTTCGGCATGGCGACCGAGCGCATCCTGGTGCGCCCGATCCTGGGTTATCCCCAGTTCTCGATCGTCATGGCGACGATCGGGCTCGGCTACTTCCTGCGCTCGGTGGCCGGCATGATCTGGGGCACCGACGACCTCAAGATCGAGACGCCGTTCTCCAACGGCGTGCTGAAGATCGGCGACCTCGTGCTGGCCCACGACAAGCTGTCGGTGATCGTCGCCACGGTCATCCTGTGCGTCGTGCTCTACGCCTTCTTCAACTACACCCGCATGGGCACCGCCATGCGGGCGACCTCCGAGAACATGCTGGCCGCCTACTACATGGGCATCCCGGTCAAGCGCGTGGTCTCGCTGATCTGGGCGATCAGCGCCGCCGTGGCGGCCTGCGCCGGCGTGCTGCTGGCGCCGATCACCTTCATCCATTCCAACGTCGGCCTGGCGCTCGGCCTCAAGGCCTTCCCCGCCGCCGTGCTGGGCGGCTTCGGCTCGATCCCCGGCGCCCTGGTCGGCGGCCTGATCATCGGCGTCATCGAGACCCTGGCGGGCTTCTACCTGCCGCAGGGCTGGAAGGACGTCACGCCCTACATCGTCCTGCTGATCGTGCTGCTGATCCGGCCGCAGGGCCTGTTCGGCCTCAGCATGCGCAAGAAGGTCTGAGCCATGCGTTTCGTCTTCAAGACCGACTACGAGCAGGACATCCGGATCCTCAAGCACTCCGGCTACTGGTGGTCGTACGGCGTGCTGCTGGTCCTGCTGGTCGCCGCGCCGTTCCTGATCGGCAGCTACCTGCAGAGCCAGATGGTGTTCGTCTTCATCTACGCCATCGTCGGCGTGGCGCTGATGATCCTCACCGGCTTCACCGGCCAGGCCTCGCTCGGCCACGCCGCCTTCCTGGCGATCGGCGCCTACACCGGCGCCTACCTGCAGAAGCTGGGCGTGCCGTTCGTCGTCTATTTCCCGGCCGCCGCCATCCTGACCGGCGTGATCGGCGCGCTGGTCGGCTTCCCGGCGCTGCGCCTGACCGGCATCTACCTGGTCATCGCGACCATCGCCTTCGCCTTCATCGTCGAGGAGATCCTCGCCCGCTGGGAGACCGTGACGCACGGCAACGAGGGCATGCGGGTCAAGACGCTCGACCTCGCCGGGCTGCCGCTGCCGCGCGACGGCGAGGGCTTCTACTTCCTCTGCCTCGCCGTGCTGATCGGCTCGATCCTGCTGGCGCTCAACCTGCTGCGCTCGCCGACCGGGCGCGCCTTCATCGCGATCCGCGACAGCGAGACCGCGGGCAAGAGCATGGGCATCGACCTCGCCGCCTACAAGGTGAAGTCGTTCGGCATCAGCGCGGCGATCACCGGCCTGGCGGGCGTGCTGTTCGCTCACAAGATGACCTTCATCAGCCCGGAGATGTTCACCCTGCTGCTCTCGATCGAGTTCATCATGGTGATCATCATCGGCGGCGCCTTCGGCGTGCACGGCGCGGTGTTCGGCGCGATCTTCATCGTCATGGTCGATCCCTTCCTGACGGCACTGAAGGACGACGTGCCGGTGTTCGCCTCGAACATCGCCCAGTCGTTCGGCATGGCGCAGGACGCCGCCGGCCAGCTGCGCGAGAAGCTGTCGGCGATGGGTTCGGCCGCCGGCCTCAAGGGCGCCATCTACGGCCTCATCATCATGATGTTCATCCTGTTCGAGCCGTACGGCCTGTACGGGCGCTGGCTCAAGGTGAAGCTCTTCTTCCAGCTATTCCCGCTGTACAAGCGCGCGACCTTCAAGCGGCAGAAGACGTACGTGAAGTCGGAGCGCAACCGATGAACTTCTTCACGGTCGACCAGATCTCGCTGCAGTTCGGTGGCCTCAAGGCGGTCGACAGCGTCAGCTTCAGCGTCGCCAAGGGCGAGATCTTCACCATCATCGGGCCGAACGGCGCCGGCAAGACCTCGATCTTCAACCTCATCTCGCGGCTCTACAACCCGACCTCGGGCAAGCTGTTCTTCGAGGGCCGCGACATCACCGAGGTGCCGCCGCACCAGATCGCCAAGCTGGGCATCGCCCGCACCTTCCAGAACATCGAGCTGTTCGAGAATGCCTCGATGCTGGCCAACCTGCTGGTCGGCCGGCACTGCCACGCGACGACGGCGCTGTGGCAGGACATGCTGTTCATGCCGAGCGTGCGGCGGGCCGAGAAGGAGCATCGCCACAAGGTCGAGGAGGTCATCGAGTTCCTCGACCTCCAGGCCTACCGCGACAAGATCATCGCCGGCCTGCCCTACGGCGTGCGCAAGGTCATCGAGGTCGCCCGCGCCCTGTGCTCGGAGCCCAAGCTGATCCTGCTCGACGAGCCGTCGTCCGGCCTCAACGTCGAGGAGACCGACGACATGTCGTTCTGGATCCGCGACATCCGCAGCGAGCTCGGCATCACCGTGCTGATGGTCGAGCACGACATGTCGCTGGTGAACCGGGTGTCCGACCGCGTGCTGGCCCTGAACTACGGCAAGGTGCTGGCGACCGGCACCCCCGCCGAGGTCCAGGCCCATCCCGACGTCGTCGCCGCCTATCTCGGCGCCTGAGGAATCCCCATGAGCGACGACACCATCCTCAAGGTCTCCAACATCGAGAGCTACTACGGCCCGATCATGGCGATCCGCGGCGTCAGCCTGGCCGTGCCGCGCGGCAAGATCATCACCGTGCTGGGCGCCAACGGCGCCGGCAAGACGACGATCCTGAAGACGATCTCCGGCGTGCTCGACCCGCAGAAGGGCACCATCGAGTTCGAGGGCAAGCCGATCCAGCGCATGGATGCCGACAAGATCGTGCGGCTCGGCCTCAGCCACGTGCCGGAGGGCCGCGAGGTCTTCCCGTTCCTCAGCGTGCGCGAGAACCTCGCGATGGGCGCCTTCCTGCGCCGCGACAAGGACGGCGTCGCGCAGGACCTCGAGCGGGTGTTCGGCTACTTCCCGCGCCTGCGCGAGCGCATGGAGCAGCCGGCCGGCCAGCTGTCGGGCGGCGAGCAGCAGATGCTGGCGATCAGCCGCGCGCTGATGAACCGGCCGAAGCTGCTGCTGCTCGACGAGCCGTCGCTCGGCCTGTCGCCGCTCCTGGTCAAGGAGATCTTCTCGATCATCAAGCGGGTCAACGCCGAGCAGGGCGTGTCGATCCTGCTGGTCGAGCAGAACGCCAAGATGGCGCTGGAGACGGCGCACTACGGCTACGTGCTCGAGGTCGGGCGCGTGGTGATGGACGACAGCTGCGAGCGGCTGATGGCCAGCAAGGACATCCAGGAATTCTACCTGGGCGCCAAGGAAGAGAGCGCGCGCGGCGAACGCCGCTGGAAGCGCAAGAAGAACTGGCGCTAGACGACTGAGCGGATCGGGAGGCGAACGACCATGGCGACCAAGGCGACGCTGACGGTGGCCGAGACTCTGCCCAAGAGCTTCGTGCTGTCCTGCCAGACGCGCGGCGACCGGCCGGCGATGCGCGAGAAGCTCTACGGCATCTGGAACGCGATCTCGTGGACCGAGTGGCTGGAGCGGGCGCGCGCCGTGACCTTCGGCCTGCACGAGATGGGCTTCCGGCCGGGCGACGTCGGCTCGGTGCTGGCCAACACCGTGCCGGAATGGAACTACGCCGACTTCGGCATCCTGTGCGCCGGCGGCGTCTCGTCGGGCATCTACCCGACCGACTCGGCCAAGCAGGTCGAGTACCTGGTGAACGACTCCCGCACCGTGGTGCTGTTCGTCGAGGACGACGAGCAGCTCGACAAGGCGCTGGAAGTGCGCGAGCGCTGCCCGACCCTGAAGAAGATCGTGGTCTTCGACATGGAGGGTCTCTCCGACTTCGCCGACCCGATGGTCGTGTCGATGGACGAGTTCATGTCGATCGGCCGCAACTACGCGCAGGGTCGCGAGGGACTGTTCGACGAGCTGGTCAACTCGCGCACGCCCGACGACCTCGCCATCCTGGTCTACACCTCGGGCACGACCGGCGCGCCCAAGGGCGCGATGCACAGCCATCGCAACGTCGTGTACCAGATGAAGAACTGCATGCACCCGGAGCTGTCGCTGTCGTGGTACGAGGGCGACGAGCGGCTGGCCTTCCTGCCGCTGTGCCACGTCGCCGAGCGCATCGCCGGCAGCTACTACTCGGTCGCGACCGGCGTCTGCTCGAACTTCGCCGAGAGCCCGGAGACCGTGCCGGACAACATCCGCGAGGTGCAGCCCACCCTGTTCGGCGCCGTGCCGCGGGTCTGGGAGAAGTTCTACTCGGGCATCATGATCGCGCTGAAGGACGCTACGCCGCTGCAGCAGTGGGCCTACCAGAAGGCGATCAACGCCGGCTTCGCCATCGCCGATGCCCGCATCGAGCGGCGCGAGCCCTCGGCCTTCGAGAAGGCGCGCTTCCAGGTCGCCTACTGGCTGGTGCTGCGCAACGTCCGCAAGATGATCGGGCTGGACCGCTGCCGCTGGCTGTTCACCGGCGCGGCGCCGATCGCGCCCGAACTGATCCGCTGGTACCTCGCCCTCGGCCTCGACATGTTCGAGGTCTACGGCCAGACCGAGAATTGCGGGCTGGCGACCGCCATGCCGGCCAACGGCATCAAGCTCGGCACGGTCGGCAAGTCGGTGCCCTACGGCCAGGTGACGATCTCGCCGGTCGGCGAGATCCTGATCAAGGGCGACTTCGTGTTCATGGGCTACCTCAACCAGCCGGAGAAGACGGCCGAGACCGTCGACAAGGACGGCTGGCTGCACACCGGCGACGTCGGCGCGATCGACAACGAGGGCTACGTCAAGATCACCGACCGCATGAAGGACATCATCATCACCGCGGGCGGCAAGAACATCACGCCCTCGGAGATTGAGAACCAGCTCAAGTTCTCGCCCTACATCAGCGACGCGGTGGTGGTCGGCGATCGCCGCCCCTACCTCACCTGCCTGATCATGATCGAGCGCGAGACGGTCGAGAAGTTCGCGCAGGACAACGACGTGCCCTTCACGAACTACGCCAGCCTGTGCCGCTCCAAGGAAGTGCAGGACCTGATCTGGGCCGAGATCGAGAAGGTCAACGTGAACTTCGCCCGGGTGGAGACGATCAAGCGCTTCTACCTGATCGAACAGCAGCTCACGCCGGAAGACGAGGAGCTGACGCCGACCATGAAGCTGAAGCGCAGCTTCGTGAACAAGAAGTACAAGGCCGAAATCGACGCGATGTATCGCGCCCAGGCGGCCTGAACGAGAGAAGAGAAAGCGTGGAGGAAAGGTAGAGTCATCATGAAGTGGTTCAGTGTTCGCGCCGCCCTTCTGGGCAGCACCGTCGCCCTCGCGGCCCTCCCGGCCGCGGCCCAGGAGGTCAAGGTCACCAACCAGGGCATCACCCCCACCGAGATCGTGCTCGGCACCCACCAGGACCTGTCGGGCCCGATCAAGTCGTGGGGCGTGCCGGTGACCAACGGCATGAAGATGGCCGTCGAGGAGGTCAACGCGGCCGGCGGCATCAACGGCCGCAAGATCCGCCTGATCGTCGAGGATTCCGGCTACGACCCGAAGCGCGCCGTGCTGGCGACGCAGAAGCTGGTCGAGAAGGACAAGATCTTCGCCATGCTGGCGCCGATGGGCTCGCCGACCGTGCTGGCGGCGCAGGACATCCTGCTCGAGGCCGGCGTGCCGCAGCTGTTCCCGGTCACCTCGGCCGAGTTCACCTACAAGATGGAGCCGGGCAAGCCGCAGGACCGGCTGAAGTTCAACAACGTGCCGCCCTACACCGAGAGCGTGCGCGCCGGCGCCCGCCACCTGATGCAGGAAAAGAAGCTGACCAAGCCCTGCGTGATGTACCAGGACGACGAGTTCGGCAAGAACGTGCTCGACGGCTTCACCCAGGCGGTCGCCGACCTCAAGATGAAGCCGGTCGCGGTGACCAGCTACAAGCGCGGCGCCTCGGACTTCTCCTCGCAGGTCGCCAAGATGAAGTCTGACGGCTGCGACTTCGTGGTGCTCGGCACGATCGTGCGCGAGACCGTGGGCGCGATCGCCGACGGCAAGAAGATCGGCTTCAACCCGCTGTGGTTCGGCAGCACGGCGGCCAACGTCGTCGAGGTGCCGCTGCTCGGCAAGGACGCGGTCGAGAACTTCTACGCGGTCGGCGGCATGGAGATCCCCTACCGCGACACCTCGAAGGGCAAGGCCAAGGAGTGGGCCGAGCAGTACTTCAAGACCTACAACATGGAGCCCAACACGCAGTCGGCGCTGGGCTACAACGAGGTCATGACCTTCGCCCACTACGCCAAGCTGGCGGGCAAGGACCTGACCGGCCAGAAGTTCCTGGCGGCCATGGAGTCGGGCGATGTCTTCCAGGACATCTTCAATTCGCCGCCGGTCAAGTTCTCGAAGGACAACCACCTGTCGGCCACGGTCTACCTGCTCCAGCAGGTCCAGAACGGCCGCTGGGTCGTGCTGAAGCGCGACCTGACCAACTGACCGTCCTCCCCGCGGGGGGACCGGAGGCCCGGGCGGCGACGCCCGGGCCTTTTTTCTGGTCGAAACCCGGCGTTTCGCTCTGTGATTCTTCTGCAGACCTGCTTTAATCGGCCCCAAGCCGCCCCAAGGCGGCACGGACGGGCAAGCGCCACCCGCCGGTACCAGAGAGGCGCTGCAGTGGAGGATAACAGGATGACGAAGAGAGTGTTCGTCGCGACGGCGCTTGCCGCCGCGACCGCGTTGGCCGCGGGGCCGGCGCTGTCCCAGACCAAGGTCACCAACCAGGGCGTCACGCCGACCGAGATCGTGCTCGGCACCCACCAGGACCTGTCCGGCCCGATCAAGGTGTGGGGCGTGCCGGTGCTCAACGGCATGAAGCTGGCGGTCGAGGAGATCAACGCCAAGGGCGGCATTCTCGGCCGCAAGATCCGGCTGATCGCCGAGGACAGCGCCTACGACCCCAAGAAGGCGGTGCTGGCCAGCCAGAAGATGGTCGAGAAGGACAAGGTCTTCGCCATGATCGGCCCGATGGGCTCGCCGACCGTGCTGGCGGCGCAGGACATCCTGTTCGAGGCCGGCGTGCCACAGCTGTTCCCGCTGACCGCCGCCGAGTTCACCTACAAGTTCGACCCGAAGAAGCCGCAGGAGCGGCTGAAGTTCAACAACCTGCTGCCCTACGTCGAGAGCACGCGGGCGGCGATGAAGTACATGATCGACTGGAAGAAGCCAAAGTCGGTCTGCATCATGTACCAGGACGACGAGTACGGTAAGAACGTGTTCGACGGCTACACCCAGCAGCTCGAGCAGATGAAGCTCAAGCCGGGCACCGTCACCACCTACAAGCGCGGCGCCTCCGACTTCAGCGCCCAGGCCGCCAAGATGAAGTCCGACGGTTGCGACATGGTGGTGCTGGGCACCGTCATCCGCGAGACCATCGGCCTGATCGCCGAGGCCAAGAAGATCGGCTTCAACCCGACCTTCGTCGGCGCCACCCCGACCAACGTGCTGGAGATCCCGGCGCTGGGCAAGGAAGTCGTCGAGGGCATGTACGCCGCCGCCGGCTTCGAGATCCCCTACCGCGACACCGCCAAGGGCAAGGTCAAGGAGTGGGCCGAGGCCTACTTCAAGATGTTCAACAGCGAGCCCAACACGCAGGCGGTCATCGGCTACAACGCGATGATGACCTTCGCGTTCTACGCCGAGCTGGCGGGCAAGGACCTGACCGGCCAGAAGTTCCTCGACGCGCTGGAGAGCGGCAAGGAATTCCGCGACATCTTCAGCTCGCCGCCGACCAAGTTCTCCAAGACCGACCACCTGGCCACCACCATCACCCAGGTGCAGGAGATCAAGAACGGCCGCTGGGTCCTCGTTAAGGACGGCCTGTCCTTCTGATCCGTTACAACCACCCAAGAAGAAAGGCCCGGGCGATGCCCGGGCCTTTTTTTCGTCGCGGCGGTCGACCGGGTCAGCCGGCCGGCGGCGGCGGCGGCACCGTGACCCGGGCGTCGCGCAGCTTCTGCTGCAGCACCGGGATGCCGGCCGCGTAGTTGCCGTCCTGGCAGTTGGCGATCGCCACCCGCGCGTCGAGGTCGGCGCCGGCGCCGCCCCGCGAATCGCCGCCGAGGTAGCCGCCGAACGTGCCGACATACTCGCCGTAGGTCTGGGCCAGCGTACTGCAGTAGGCCGCGCCCTGCGCCGCCGTCATGCCCGGCGGCAGCGCCGTCGCCTGCAGGCCCGCGCCGGCCGTGCCGCCGCCCTGCCCCGAGGTCTGGCACGCCGCCACACCGAGAGTGGCCACCGCCAACACGAGTCCCACGCCAAGCTTCGCCATGCGATCCTCCAGTATCGTGGAATGAGGCTACTGCAAGTGCGCGCGGGCCGCTAGGATCGCCGCGACATGAACGCTGAACTCGAGGGCCAGGTGGCGATCGTGACGGGCGGTGCCTCCGGCATCGGCGCCGCGACGGTCGCCCTGCTGGCCGAGGCGGGCGCCCGCGTCGTCGCGGCCGACCTCCAGGAAGCCCGCGGCGGCCCCGGCCGCTTCGTCCCCCACGACGTCACCGACGAGGCCGCGTGGCGTCGCCTGCTCGACGACGTGCTGGACCGCGAGGGCCGGCTCGACATCCTGGTCAACAACGCCGGCATCTCGGGCCGCATGGGCTCGATCGAGAGCACCGACGTCGCCCTCTGGCAGAAGGTCCAGGCGGTCAACTCGGAGGGCGTGTTCCTCGGCTGCCAGACCGCCATCGAGGGCATGAAGAAGACCGGGCCGGGCAAGCCCGCGGCCGGCGGCTCGATCGTCAATGTCTCGTCGATCGCCGGCCTGCAGGCGGGCAACGGCGCGATCGCCTACTCGGCCAGCAAGGGAGCGGTGCGGCTGCTGACCAAGAGCGTGGCGCTGTACTGCGCCGAGAAGAAGTACGCCATCCGCTGCAACTCGGTGCACCCGGGCGGCGTCGACACGCCGATCTTCGACAACCTGTGGCAGATGGTCGGCCGCGAGCCGGGCAAGGCCTTCCTCGACGCCCGCCACCCGATCGGCCACATGGCCGAGCCGCGCGAACTGGCCGAGGTCATCCTGTTCCTCGCCTCCGGCCGCTCGAGCTTCGTGACCGGCGCCGAGTTCGTCGCCGACGGCGGCATGACCACCGGCCTGATGAGGAGACCTCCCCTTGGCGCGTCTTGAGAACAAGGTCGTCCTGCTGAGCGGCGGCGCCTCGGGCATCGGCGCCGAGACCGCGCGCCAGGTCGTGCGCGAGGGCGGCAAGGCGGTGCTGGCCGACCGCGACACCGCCAAGGGCGAGGCGCTGGCGAAGGAACTGGGCGCGGCGGCGCGCTTCGTCGCCCTCGACGTCACGCAGGAGGCCGACTGGACCCGCGCGGTGGCGGCGACGCTCGACGCGTTCGGCGGCCTGCACGGTCTGGTCAACGCCGCGGGCGTCGGCGTGCGCAACTCGATCGAGGACTGCACGCTGGCGGAGTACCGGCGGGTCAACGACATCAACGCGCTCGGCACCTTCCTCGGGGCCAAGGCGGCCGTGGCGGCGATGAAGACGCGAGGCGGCGGGTCGATCGTCAACATCTCCTCCGTGCTCGGCCTGCGCGGCGCGTCCTACGCCATGGCCTACTGCGCCTCCAAGGGGGCGGTGCGCACGCTCACCAAGAACGTCGCGCTGCACTGCGCGCAGCAGAAGTACAACATCCGCTGCAACTCGGTGCATCCGGGCTACATCGACACGCCGATGATCGCACCGCGGCTCGACGGCACCGTGGGCAACATGACCGCCCGCCAGGCGCTGGAAGAACTCCACCCGCTCGGCCGCCTCGGCCAGGCCGACGAGGTTGCGCACATGATCCTGTTCCTGCTCTCGGACGAGTCGACATTTTCGACGGGGTCGGAGTTCGTGTGTGACGGTGGATTGACGGCTTAGGCGCGTTCACACGCGCCGGCGGGCGGCAGCGCCTTCTGAGGCGCGAGAGCCCGCGCCCCTCCACCAGGACAAGAACTCAGCTCTTCATCCCCGTGATCGAGCCCGATATGGCGCGCGGGTCGCGCTTCGGCCAGCGGCCGGCTTCGACCTGGACGATGAAGTCGCCGACGATGCGGTTGAACTGGTCGGGGTCCTCGAGATTGATCGTGTGGCCGCAGTTCGGCATCACCGCCAGCGCCGCCGACGGGATCTCGCGCTTCATCAGCATCGACGGCGCGAGGCAGGGCCAGTCCTCGTCGCCGGTCAAAACCAGCGTCGGCACGGTCATCGCCCGCATCTTGTCGACCAGGTCGTAGAGCGAGGGCCGTTCGCCCTGGCAACCGAGCTGGGTGTTGGCCGAACCCAGTGCCGAATGCTCACCGAGCTCCTTCTTGAATTGGGCAAAGCCGCGCGGATCCTTGTTCTCGAACTGAACGCGCGTGGGCCCGTAGGCGTATTTTTCCGCGAAGGCGGCCATGCCCTCTTCCAGCAGCGACCTGGCAACGATGCCGACCTCGGCCTTGAACTTCGCCGTCTCGTGCTTCTCCGCGCCGTAGCCGACGCCGGCCACGACCAGCGAGCGGGCGCGGGTGGGATGGCGGAAGCCGAAATGCAGGCTGGCGAAGCCGCCCATCGACAGGCCGACGACATGGGCCTTGTCGATCTCGAGATGATCCATCACCGCCAGGATATCGTCGGTGGCGCGGTTCTGGCTGTAGCTCTCGGGCTTCTCGGGTACGTCCGACGGCGGATACCCGCGGGCGCCGTAGGTGATGCAGCGATAGCGCTGGCCGAAATGGCGCATCTGCATTTCCCACGAGCGGTGGTCCGCGGCGAACTCGTGCACGAAGACGATCGGCGCCCCGGCTCCCGTCTCCTCGAAGTAGAGCTTCACGCCATCGTCGGTCGTCGCGTACGGCATCGGTCGATCTCCTCTCGGCGCCCCAATCCCTAGAAACCTTCATGCGCCTCGGATGCGGAATGATGGCACCGTAATGCTAAGGTAACCACCATGAGCGAAATCGGTACCGGCCTGCAGAACGCCTCGGGCATCCGCGCCGCCGTCGAACGAGCGGGCTATGCCTTCGTCGAAGCCTCCGACATGCGGACGGCCCTCGGCCGCTTCGGGTCGCTCGGCGACTGGACGGCTTTCGCCGAGAGCTGGAACGATCTCGAAGTCGACACCTACATGGGCGATGGCGGCCGCTACCGGCGGCGGCGTTTCGGCGTCTACGCGGCCGGGCGCCAGGGCGCCATCGTGCGCGCTCCCCATCAGCCGCACTATCAGGGGCTCGACTACAATACGCTGAACGGCGGCATCGAACGCTGGTTCAAGCCGGTGACCGAGGAAGTCGGCAACGGCGCCTCGATGCGCACCATCCTCGAATACTGCCGCGCCCTGTTCGGCCGCCTCGCGCCCGACGCCAACGAGTGGCACGTCGAGGTCCATCAGTTCCGCATCGAGGCGAAGACCGGCATTGCCGGCAAGCCGACGCCCGAGGGCATGCACCGCGACGGCGTCGACTACGTGCTCGTGCTGCTGATCAACCGCCGCAACATCGCCAGCGGCACCACGACGGTGCACGATCTCGACAAGCGCGCGCTGGGCAGCTTCACCCTCACCGACCCGCTCGACGCCGCCCTCGTCGACGATTCCCGCTGCTATCACGGCGTGACCCCCGTCGAGCCGGAAAACCCGGCCCAGCCCGCCTATCGCGACGTGCTGGTGGTGACGTTCAAGAAGAAGCCCTGACGGCAAGGATCCTTTGCAGGATCCTTATCTTTTCATGCCGTGATCTGCATGTGCGCCAGCGTGCAGCTTACGGCGAAGATCGGGACCGGTTCGCAGAAGTCGACCGTGCCTTTCGCGCCCTTCGCGGCCGCCGCGGCCGCGATGAAGGTCCGGATCTCGAAGCCACCCTGCCCTGCTTCGCGATAGGTCTCGGCATCCGTGTAGGACAGCAGCGCCTCACGGTCGTTGGCCGACCAGCGGCGCAGGAACTCCTGGTCCCACTCACGATTGATCTTCCCCGAGTCCGGCGTGGCCGGCCAATGCGAGAGGCCGCCGGTACCGATCAGGGCGATGCGCTCGGGCACCGAATCGGCAGCGCGGCGCAGAGCCTCGCCGAAGGCCCAGGCGCGGACCAACGGCGCCAGCGGCGGACCCTGGCAATTGATGTTGGCCGGCACGATCGGCAGGTCGTAGTCGGGCGTCAGGAAGTGCAGCGGCACCGAAATGCCATGGTCGAACTTCCATTCCTCGGCATAGGCCACGTCGACCGTCTGCATCACGTTCTCGATCAGCCGGCGCGACAACGCTTTGTTGCCGGGCACGGTCGTGCGCTTGATCCGCAGGAATGCCTCGTCCTCGATCGGCCCCTCGTAGCCGTCGGCCATGCCGATCGCGAAGGCCGGCATGTTGTCCATGAAGAAGTTGGCGAAGTGCTCGGCCGCGATCACGACCAGCGCATCGGGCTTCGTCGCGCGGATATCGTCGCCCATGCGCCGGAATGCGGTTTCCAGGGCCTGACGCGTCTGGGTATCCGCCCGTTCGGCGCGGCCCGTCATGCCGGGGGCGTGACTGCAGGCGCCGCAATAGACAAGAGGCATCAGCGCATCTCCCGTTCCGCCTTGAGGCGGGCGTCGTGGGCCTCGACGCCCTCGTAACCGGTGGCGGCATAGACGCCTTCGCGCACCGGACCGTGATCCCTGAGCCCCTGCCGCATCCGCTCGAGATAGTCCGGCCATTCGATGCGGTGCAGCGCCGCAAAGTGCATGAGAAGCTGGCCGTTGACGCCCAGCACATAGAGCAACCCGATGTCGGGCTTCACCAGCGCGCCAGTCTCTTCCTGGGTGAGGTCGTACTCGCCCAGCACCGCGTCCCGCTCCTCGGCGTAGCGCTGCCGCGTGCGCGGGTCGCGGTTCAGTCGATAGATCAGCTTCTGGACCTGATAGAGGCTCATGCGGTCTCCGTCCTACTCCAGCTTCACGCCCGACACCTTAACGATGTCGGCCCAGCGGGCGCGCTCCTTCGGGATGAAGGCCGTGAACTCCTCGACGGAATTGCCGACCAGCCGGACGCCGCGCTGGGCGAACTGCTCGACCATCTTCGGATCGCGCAGGATCTTCGCCGTCTCGGCGTTGAGCCGGGCCACGATCTCCTTCGGCGTCCCGGCCGGCGCGATCAGCGCGAACCAGGACGAGGCCTCGAAGCCCGGCAAGCCGGCTTCGGCCGCGGTCGGCACGTCGGGCAGGATGGCCATGCGCTGCGGCGCGGCCCAGGCCAGTGCCTTGGTCGCCCCGCTCCTGATATGACCGATAACCAGAGGCGGATTGTCGACCAGTCCGTCGATCTGGCCCGCCACGAGATCCTGCACCGCGGGCGCGGCGCCCTTGTAGGGGACATGCGCGAGACGGATGCCGGCGGCCTGCTCCAGCAGCACGATGGCGAGATGTGTCGTGGTGCCGTTGCCGGCGGAGCCGAAGTTGAGCTTGCCCGGCAGGGCCTTGGCCCGGTCGATCAGCTCCTTGAGCGTGGTGATGCCCGTCCGGGGACTCACGACGACGATATTCGGCATGTCGCCCACGACGGTGATCGGCGCGAAGGCCGTCGCCGTGTCGAACGGCATCTTCGAATAAAGGAACTCGTTGATCGTCAGGATGCCGGCCGAGGCAAGCAGCAGCGTGTAGCCGTCGGGCTCGGCCCTGGCGACGATCTCGGCACCGATGTTGCCGCCGGCGCCGGGCTTGTTGTCGATGACGACCTGCTGGCCCAGCGCCTCCTGCAGGCCGGGCTGGATCGCGCGGGCGAGCACGTCGGCGACGCCGCCCGGCGGGAACGGCACGACGATGCGCACCGGCTTGGTGGGATAGGACTGAGCCCCGGCGCCCGTTGCGAGCAGGACGCCGAGGATACCGAGGACGCTTACGAGAACGCTTGTGCGCTTCATTGTTTCCTCCCGTGCGGCCTTGTCGTCGGCGGCCGCATGCCGTTTGGGCCCTCCTAGCCGCCGCTGCCGATGGTCACGCCGGCGTCGGCGATGATGGTCTGGCCGG
>JAIUOX010000007.1 GCA_020160955.1 Pseudomonadota bacterium | reverse complement strand
CGAGGTCATCGACCTCTCGAAGGGTCCGATCCGCTACGCGGGGCAGTCGACGTGCTACCGGCGCGAGGCCGGCTCGTACGGCAAGGACACCCGCGGCATCATCCGGGTCCACCAGTTCAACAAGATCGAGATGTTCGTCTACTGCCGTCCCGAGGACGCCGCGGCCGAGCACGAGAAGCTGCTCGCCCTCGAGCAGGAGATGCTCGCGACGATCGAGGTGCCCTACCGCATCATCGACACCGCGGCCGGCGACCTCGGCGGCCCGGCGGCCCGCAAGTACGACTGCGAGGCGTGGGTGCCGTCGCAGGGCCGGTACCGCGAGCTGACCTCGACCTCGAACTGCACGACCTTCCAGGCGCGCCGGCTCAACACCCGGTTCCGCGGCGAGCAGGGCAACGAGGTCGCGGCCACGCTCAACGGCACGCTCGCCACGACCCGCTGGCTCGTCGCGATCCTCGAGAACCACCAGCAGGCCGACGGCTCGGTGCGCGTGCCCGAGGCGCTGCGCCCGTGGGTCGGCCTCGAGGTGCTCGAGCCCGTCCGCTGACGCCGCGGCCCGGGGCGGTCAGGCGTCCCGTCGCGTGCGCAGCGCCGGCCCGTCGACCTGCCCGGTGTCCCACCACTCCTCGAGGTTGGCCCGGAGGGTGAGCACGGACGACGGCTCGCCGAGCGCCTCGAGGTCCTGCTGCGTCGTCGCGTAGGTCAGCCGGCGGCGCTCCCGCCGTGGGCCGCACGTGACCTCGAGGTCGAGGCCGCCGTCGGCTCGCGGGTGCACCGCCGTCACGACGAGGTGGCGCGGTCGGGCGGGGTCGAGCTCGGCCGAGAGCCGGGCCGGGAGGTCCGCCGGCACGGCCGGCAGCGCGGGCGGTGTCGTCACGGGCCCATCATCCGCCTGCGGGACCATCCTGGTCCCGCGGACTCAGGGGTGTGCCACCGACTCAGGGTGCTGCAGCCCCCTGAGCGGGCGGGATCATCCTGATCCCGCGACTGGAGGGGCGCGGGGGCCGTGCGCCGGGGGCCCGCCGGGATGAGGTGCCGCTCCTCCTCGCGGGGGAGGGCCACGTGGGCGCGCCCGACCTAGGCTGGGAGCCATGCCCGACCCCCGCCCGAGCCTCGGCGCCCGCGTGCTGCGCTGGTTCGGCGCCGACGACCGCTGGGAGCGCCCGTCGCCGCCGGTCGGCCGCAGCGACGTGCTGACCGCCGTCGCGGTCGTCCTCTTCGGCCTCGTCTCGCTCGAGCTCGTCCGCAGCGTCGGCGTCCTCGACAAGGTCGAGGCGGCCTGGTGGGTGCAGTGGGTCGCCGTCGTCACCGGCTCGGCCCTGCTCGTCGGTCGCCGCCGGTGGCCGGTGCTCGTCGCGGGGCTCGCGGCGGTGCACATGATCGTCGTCGGCGTGACGATGCCGATGGTCATGGGCCAGTTCACGATGCAGGTCGTCTACTTCGTCGCGCTCATGTCGGGGGTCGCCTGGGCCCGCGACCGGCGCTGGATGCTCGTCGTCGTCGGGGTCATCGTCGTCGTCATGTTCGCGTGGATCGCCCTCCAGTTCGCGGTCGGCAACGCGGCCCAGGAGTTCCTCGACGGCACCGACGCGAGCCGCCGCTACGGCGTCCTCCCGCAGATCCCCGCGGGCGTCCTGCTCACCCTCGTCATCAACGTCGTCTACTTCGGCGGGGCGGTCGTCATCGGCCAGATGCAGTGGCGCTCGGCGCGCGACCGGGCGGTGCTCGAGCGGCAGGCCGCGACGATCACGACCCAGACCGAGGAGCTGCGCCACCGGGCCGTCACCGAGGAGCGGCTGCGGATCGCGCGCGAGCTCCACGACGTCGTGGCCCACCACGTCTCGGTCATCGGCATCCAGGCGGCCGCCGCGCGCCGGGTCATGGGCCGTGACCCCCGCGCGACCGAGCGGGCGCTCGAGGGCATCGAGGGCTCCTCCCGCGAGGCCGTCAGCTCGATGCGCGGGCTGCTCGGCACGCTGCGCGAGGTGGAACGCCCGGATGCCGTGTCCGGCCCGTCCGACCGCACCCCGCAGCCGACGCTCGCCGACTTGCCCACCCTCGTCGAGGCCTGCACGACCCCGGCCCGCCGGGTGTCCTACGACCTCGTCGAGACCCCGGCCGGCTCGGCCGGCCGGCTCCCCGTCGCGCTCCTCAAGCAGGCACTCGCCTCGACGACGCGGCTCTGCGCGAGTCCGTGCGTTCCACCAACGTGTTCGCGCGAATCATGCCGGAGCAGAAGCTGCGCCTCGTGCAGGCCCTGAAAGCCGACCGCGAGGTGGTGGCGATGACGGGCGACGGCGTGAACGATGCGCCGGCGCTGCGGGCCGCGCATATCGGTGTCGCGATGGGGGGGCGCGGCACCGACGTCGCGCGCGAGGCGTCCGCCATTGTGCTTCTCGATGACGATTTCGGCTCGATCGTGCGGACCATTCGCCTGGGACGGCGCATCTACGACAATCTCCGGAAGGCGAGCGCCTACATCGTGGCGGTGCACATACCCATCGCGGGCCTGGCGCTGTTGCCACTGCTGTTCGGCCTGCCGTTCATGCTCAGTCCCATACACATCGCGTTCCTCGAGATGGTCATCGATCCGGTCTGCTCGATTGCCTTCGAGGCCGAGGCGGAAGAGCGGGATCTGATGCAGCGGCCGCCACGGGCCGAGGACAGCCGCCTGCTGTCGCCCTCGATGATGGTTTTCAGCCTCGTGCAGGGCGGCCTGGCGCTCGCAGCACTCGCGGTCGTGCTGGTCGTGGGCATCGGCCGCGACATGCCGGCCGACGAATTGCGCGCCCTCATGTTCACCTCGCTCGTCCTGATCAATGTCGGGTTGATCGTCGTGAATCGCTCCTTCTCGTCATCTTTGTCCATGGCTCTGCGGCGTCCGAACTTCTTCCTGTGGTTCCTTCTGTCGCTGGTTGCCGGCGTATTGACGATCGCGCTCACCTGGCCGCCGGCGATGGATCTGTTCCGGTTCGGCCCGCTGCATCTCGACGACCTCGCCGTGTCGCTGGCGGCCGGCCTCTGCGTGGTGGCGATCATGGAAGCGATCAAGCCGCTATGGCGAATTGGCTTCCGGGCGTAAGTGACCCAATCGGCGAGTTCCAAAGACTGATCAACAACTTTCGGGTCCGCCGCTTTCGGGCCGCTGGACTGTCGGAGCGCGCGGGATCCAGTTTTCGCCTCCACTCCATTGCTGCGCTAGGCGCAGCACGTTGCGAACCTGTCCACCAGTGGCGCGGATAGTCCGCCTGCTCGGCCGCATCGCCAGAACCCTTAAGCGGTCGAATAGCGCCTGAAAGTGCTCGTCGGCTAACAGGTGCGAGTCTGCACGTGCCTCAGCCAAGCGGGCTTTCACGAGCCGCTGAGCCCGCCGGTAAACAGCACTGTCCTGCTGCCGATACCGCGCCAACACTTCCTCAATCGCATCGATCCGCGCTTGGGCGCGGGAAGTCATATTGCCTGGACGATTGATCAAGTAGGTAGCCAGGGTAGCAGGAGTTGCCGCGATACGCACACTCCCGGCGAGGCGAAGCCAGAGATCCCAGTCCGTCGCTGACGGCAGTACGTTTGAAAAGCCACCAGACCTTCTCAAATCAGATGCTCTCACCATTACGGTAGAGGTGCCGATAACGTTGGTACCTAGAATCGTCGCCTCAGCGTCCTGCAAAATTTTGAAAGCCGCCGCGTCCGCGCCCGCGTTGAAGCGCCAGTACTGAAAGCAAGAACCATAGCTTCGACTATCACCATCGACATGCAGGTAGTCAGTGAAAGAAAGCCCAACGTGAGAATTTGCCTCGTGGAATGCCAGCTGCCGAGAAAGCTTGGATGGCCACCACATGTCATCCGAGTCGAGAAACGCAACGAAGGGGGCACGGGCGTTCGAGATCGCCAGATTGCGTGCCATGGCCGGACCCTTTCCGGGCCCACGAAGAATGCGTAGTTGATGCCGGTCGAAACTCTGCTCAGCCAGCCAGTCGGAGGTCCCGTCAGTGGAGCCATCGTCAATTACCAGGATTTCGATTTCGCGAATCCCCTGTTGCTGGACCGACGACAGTGCCAACCGCAAATGTCGCAATGAATCGCGGGTGGGAATAATTACAGAGCAGCGAAGGTGGTTAGCCATTGGATTGCAATCTGCGACAGGGAGCAACTTCTGAGCGATCCATTGCAAATTCAGTGCCTATGCGCCGATTAGGCGCTAGCGGCGCGCCGCACTGAACGGTACAGAGCGCGTAGACGGCAGGACGGCCCGTCCCGATCGCGCTTAAGGCCTCACAGGATGCACATGCATACCGAACAACTCTCTTCTTGGGTTCATGACCACACGTTTGATGCCGGCAGCCGCAGTGCCGAGAGGCGAACGCAGATCGTTACTGTGGTTACACTTGTCGCCATGGTGGTCGAGATCGTCGCTGGCTGGTGGTTCAACTCCATGGCCCTGTTAGCCGACGGATGGCACATGAGTAGCCACGCACTGGCTATCGGCCTCTCGGCCCTTGCTTACGCCAGCGCAAGGCAGTTTGCACGAGACCCCCGCTTCGCCTTCGGCACCTGGAAGATCGAGGTGCTTGGCGGCTTCGCCAGCGCCATCTTGCTGGCTGGCATCGCCGCGATGATGGCCTTCGCCTCGGTCGAGCGCCTTTTCTCGCCGACGCCTATCCACTATGCCGAGGCTATCGTCGTCGCCGTCGGTGGCCTGCTGGTGAACGCAGCCTGCGCCGTCATCTTGGGCGGCGTGCATGATCACGGGCCCGCGCATGACCATGACCACGACCACCACCATGACCACAAGCACGACCTCAATCTACGGTCAGCCTACGTACACGTTTTGGCCGACGCAGCGACGTCCGTGCTGGCAATTGCCGCGCTGGCCGGCGGCTGGATATTCGGCTGGTCGTGGCTCGACCCGGCCATGGGCATTGTCGGCGCGGTGCTCGTCGCCGTCTGGGCGAAAGGCCTGATCGGAGAGACTGCCAAGGTGCTACTCGACCGCGAGATGGACCACCCAGTGGTCGAGGAGATCCGCGAGGTCGTGGAGGACCCGTCTCTACCGGGCGAGAGCCGCGTAACCGACCTGCATGTCTGGCGCGTGGGCAAGTCCGTCTATTCCTGTGCCCTCACGATCGTAACTCACGATGTGGAGTTGACCGCCGAGACTGTGCGCCGGCGGCTAGCAATTCACGAAGAAATTGTACACTCCACGATCGAGATCCATCTCAGTCCGGAGATGCATGACCAGATGGACTAGCTGTAAGTGGCTGCGCGTCGACAATGTCGGGATTAAAATCGGCATGTCATTGCGCCTGCGCTTCTGTTCAAAGGCGGACTAGGTGCCCCATTGCGACTGCGTCGCGGTGCGCTTCCGTCTTCACTCAAATTCTGGGCAGTGCGTCATTATTTCTGATCTAACAGACGCGTCCCAAGTATTAGATTACAAACGTTGTCTTGGGGTCTTCATCCAACCCAGCAAGGCAGGCCTCGGTCGTATCCCACCCAAATCCACGACCGAGGCCACTGCCGAGCCTAGTGGCATTGGCTGAGAAGTTAGTGGCATCGAACGCTGCTACGGGCGTTTCGCTGCTTCGAAATCGCCCTCGGCAGCAAGGGTGTGGCACGCGAGGCAGTTCGACTTCGTCACGACCTTGAAATCGTGCCAGGTGGCGTCGGGGAACGGGTGCTTGCGCGGGAAGGCCGGGTTCTCGGCGACGCGCTACGGGGGCGCCGTCGGGCGCCACCCACCGTATCTACTTGCGGGCCAGCCCGCGCGTCGCGCCGTTGGCCGCGAGATGGCCGGCACCGCTACGCGCCGCGCCCGCCGGTGCGGCCGGTGGCCGAGGCCGCGGTGGCCGTGCTGTCGAAGGTCTACCGCGAGCGCGGCCTGTCGATCGAGGTCGTGGCCGACCAGGCCGCCGCGTTCCGTGGCCACCGCGAGGATCTCGAGGAGATCGTCGGCAACCTGCTGGAGAACGCCTGCAAGTGGGCGACCCGGCGCGTGCGGCTGACGGCGGCCGCGGCGGACGGCGGACTGTCGCTCGACATCGAGGACGACGGGCCGGGACTCGACGCCGCGCGCGAAGTCGAGTTTGTCGGCCGGGGCAAGCGGCTTGACGAGAAGGTGCCGGGATGGGGGCTCGGCCTGTCGATCGTCTCGGACCTGGTCGACGTGCACCGCGGCTCCCTGGGCTTCCAACGCTCAAGTCTGGGAGGACTTAAAGTTAGGGTCCGGCTACCGAATTGATAGAGTAACTCGTGGCCTGCTAACACGATCGAGCCCCAAGGAACCTGCGCTCGTGCGCTTCGCATCAGAGCCCATCGGCTTTCGATGGCAGAGGAGGAGCCATCAATTGTCGAATTCAGTGACAGACTAAGGGGCAACAAGGTCTCAAAGTCGCTCGTCGGCCGGTCGCGTTGAGCGCAGCGCAGCGCGCTGACCTGCTCCCCTTTCACTTGTACTGAAGTGGGCATGGGGGTTTGCCATGCGAACGTGCGGAGTCGCATTCATTGTACAAAAGCGCACGAATCGGATCTCCGCAACGCCACCTAGCGTAGAAGCGCAAATGAGCTTTCATGCGCACGGAGTACTTATGCCAACCGCGACGGGACGCTTGCTGATCGTGGAAGACGAATTCCTTTTGGCAACGTTGGCTCAGGACATTCTTGAGTCAGCCGGCTTCGAGGTGGTGGCAATGGCAAACCAACACACGACAGCTGTGTCCGCTGCTCTCAAGTCACGGCCGGACATCATATTGATGGATGTAAATTTGGCGGACGGCTCGAGTGGCATTTCTGCCGCGATAGAAATCTTTGTGAAAACCGGCATTCGCTCCCTGTTTGTTTCGGCATCTGGTAACGCGGAGAATCGTCGACTGGCAGAGCCGGCTCATCCACTTGGATGGATAGCGAAGCCCTATAAGGCCGACGACCTGATTGCCGTAGTCAGTGCAACTCTAGAATCCTACCGTGGCGTAAAGTTAATTGGTGGCGGACTGCTCGTGGAGATCGATCACTCACATCGGCTTGTGCGCGTGAGGGCACAGGGACCCATCTTTCTAGGCGAAATGCTCGACTACTTCGACAAATTAGCCAGCGCAGGGGCCATGCCGTATGCAAAGCTCTTCGATGCCAGAAGCCTAGACAGCCGCTTAAATGACGAGGATTTTGACCTCCTCGGCCGGCGAGTACGGGAAAATTCAGCTTTTGACCCCAGGGGCAACATTGGTGCCGTTGCGACCTCGGCACACGGTCGCGCTGCTGTGGAGCGCTTCAAAGCGCTGGGCGGCGCGGAGCGGAAAATCGAACTGTTTGAAACCGTCGAATCCGCATCAGCTTGGCTAGCAAAAGCCTAGCCCTCTGGCAGAGCGTATGCGTTACTAGCCGCTCCAATCTCGGAGTGCACACTGCCTCAGCCCGATGCCGACGACGTTACACTCGCGAAGCTTCGCTTTCTGGCCGATACCGCAATCGTGGCTCTTTCGGCTCCGGATGAACTAGAGGGCGGCTCTAGAGCGAGCTTGGTTCCGCGAAATGCTCAAGAACCGATGCTTCGCACCCTGCTTACAGCAGCCCTGCCGGTGCTACGAGCTTCCGGCCATAGCGCATTAGTTCTGGCGATTGAGGAGGCACTCTCCTAGTGCATCACAAGACTTAGGGCTACTAGAACGAGAGCAAATTCGCCAAGGAGAGGAGACTGTAGCAATGGAGGATATCCTCTTCCGCCTCCGCCATTTCATGGGGGTCGGCGGCCTTATACTGGGAGCTGCCAGTTTCACCAAAGCCTTGCAGACGCCCTACGATGTAGCGCCCTATCTCATAACTTCCTTGGTACTATTGGTGATCGCGTGGAAGCTGATGCGAGGCTGTTTCCAGCAACTCCGGCGCTAGGTTGCCGATAGAAGCATAGTCATTTTCCGGGTAGATCGACCTTAGCGCACGAAGAGCCCAAGAGAACGACCCAGCCTGGCGCTTACTTGGGACAAGGCCACTCGGCCTCCAACGCCGCTTGAACAGTCTCGAATGAATGGCCGTCGACCGCCGGTGGATTCTTTCCCACAAACTTAAGAAAGACGCCGCGAAACGCCTCGATATCGACGTTCTCTGGAACGCATACTGTGCGCTTCGCAGAGCCAATCTTTTGATGGCGCGCCACTCCATCTGCGATGGCGGCAAGATATCCAACGCACATTGCCCTTAGCACAGGGACATCCGATTTGCAGTCCGCAATTAGCCTGGGAGCAGTCGCCAACGAATGCTGAACATGGTCAGCCAAGATAGGCGTGCTCACCAATGCAACACCCATAATAACTGCAACAGCCTTTCGGATCGACATTGCGAAGCCTACCAACTGAATCGAAGCAGCGCTGTGATCATTCTCACAACGTGTGCGAGTCCGCGACGATCAACTCATGAAGACTAGCCGTCCCATTACTCTTCGACAGGCGGCGGTGGCCTATCGTGGAGGTCGGTTTGCGGCTCATGGCGGGCACGCCAGGCCACGGCTGCCGCTCGGCCAGCAAGAAAGAATGCCAGGATGCTCAAGCCAAGCTCCATGGTCGGCTGGTCGGCCGGGCGGATCGCGGCAACGACGACCTCAAGGCACACCAGCACCAAGAGCGCGATGGCCATCACGATGCCGTCGCGTCCCTTGGTGAGCCGGATCAGGCCATGCCCATGATCGACATCGAGTTGCATCCAGTACCCGCGAGCAATGCCGACCACGGTGGCGACAATTGCGAAGGCCCAAAGCGCAGGATTCTTGAGTTCCCCCCAGGTCGGGTATGCGATCAGGATGACAGCTGACAACACGGCAAGGAACGCAGCCACCGGGACACGCCACGCCGCCATGACGCGCCCTCGCGCCTCGGGTATCGACAGGCCCACCGCGGCCACTGCACACAACAACATGAGCCCATGGGTCAGGTATAGGTTCGAAACGAGTTTCATGTTCGCCGCCGAGGTCCGAGGACCCGCTCCCCATTCTTACGCTTGCCCAACTCATGTGCACATGGGGGGTCATGTCTGCTGTTGGCTCTGACCCTCGATGATTAGTCTCGAAAGCCTCATCTGGCTTGCGACCGTGAGCATCAACAGCCCCCCGAAAGCGATTACGACGGCCGTTGCGACCCACAGAGCCCAAATCTGTCGGGCTATTGGGGCCATGGCCTCATTCAAGTCCGTGCGTGCCATTACTATCCAAGGTAGGTCCTTGAGGGAGTAGGTCGCGGTAAGGGTTTGCTGCCCTCCCTGCCCAACCCCCTGCCAACTCGCCTCACCCCTAGTGTCGCCGGGCACCCTTCCAAGACGTTCCTCTCGTATGGGCGCGCGCAGCGATAGGACCGAGGCGCCGGTCTGCCGACCTGGATCAACAATATGGACGAGATCGCTACCCGACCGAAATCCGAGCGATAGAACCCCTTTGCCGCCAAGCGGCCACTCGCTGAACCTCTTGAGCAATGAGACAGTCGGATCGACCACGATTGCCACCACCAACCGATCAGCTACGGGAGCGTCCCGCTTTTCCAATGGAGCCAGAAACGTCAGAGACAGGCCGGCTTCGCGTACCCCGCCGCTCCCGATGACGCCGATGTAGGGCTTATTGGACTTGGCCGTCAGGGCAATGTCTGTGCGCAACTGCTCGGCCAAGCCCGGGCTGAATTGCCCCTGGAGGGCAATGGGTTGGCCATCGGGCCGAAAGATCCCAGCTGCCGCCCGCTCGGCGTAAGACGAAAGGAACTGCGCCAGCAGAAGGTCCGCAAGCGCCACCGCCTCGGATTTCCCGTCGGCCCCCACCAAAGGAAAGCCCCTCAGCGCATCTACAAGAAACCGCAGGTCGCCAAGACGCTCTCCCGTCCAATCATCAATCTGAGCGGCCTTTTGCCGAGCAATGGCAACCTGATCCTCTAGCCGGGCAGCCCGGTAAGCATTCAAGGTGGAGTTTACTTGAAGCCACCCAGATGTCCCGGTTGCGGCGGCGAACACGGCGAAAGCGGCTACAAGCCGCCACCGCTGACCCTTTATCGATACGCGAAAAGAACGGGTCGGAAAGCCGATGAAACTCAGGATGAGCGCAACTGCCACCAAGGCACAAGCCGCCACGCCGAGCGCGACCCAGCTCCTATCGCGAAGCGTTCTCTCGCCTGTTGGGAATGGCGTCGGTTCGGAACTGGGCCATTCAAGAAGTCCCAGCAACAGCAGAGAAAATGCGCAAAGGACCAGACCGAGAGTAGTTCCGATCAACCAACGATGCGATCCCTGAACAGCATCTTCCAAGTCGGCCTGCGACAAATGCCCGGGCTTCTCCATGTAGAATGTCTCACATCAAGTCAGCGTACTCTTTTGCGAATATACAGAGCGCCCCCACTAGTTGAATGATGTAGCTCAAACGCCCGATTTTTCTTGCGGCGCTAGTGCAATCTTATTCTATTCCACACCAGTGGGAGGCTGCTCCCCTTCGATCAGTGCATAGCGGCTAGGGCGCGCTATCCTTGTCGGTGTGCTGGGATCGATCATAGGAACTCGCGCGCGGCCCGGATCCACGAACTCCATGCCCATGCAGTTGCAGTCGGTTGACGGTGATGCGTTCGGAGTCGCGACCCACGAGCTGCTCAATGCAAGCTACCCGCATCCCCATACGCTTGCGCCGGGCAATTTCCCTCAGTGCGGTTCTGGGGCACTCAATTTGAACGACTGAAGGCAGGACATCCTTGCAAGAGCTGGCAAATGTCAGTTGGTAGGTGACCCGGATTTCATTACTTGAACCTGTCATTCCCGCCCCCTGATCTCAGGTCAGCGCAGCCGGCGCAAAGCCACGAAGCTGAAGCGCTGCTCAGCTGCCCTCGGCGTCCTGTGGGATTCTTGCCCTTGATCTATCAGTTCAAACGCCGCGCCGAATCGCTGCGCCAAGGTCTCTGTACTGTAGCGCTGAACTTTCAGTCCGCTACACTTTTCAGGGCCATCTAGGGCAAAGGTGGCCACTATGGCGAGGGACCCCGGCTCTGTACCAGCGTGAAGCGCTTCCAAGTATGCCTCCTGGTGCTCAGGCGTAGTCAAAAAGTGGAACACGGCCCGATCATGCCAGGTGCGGTAGACCTTGGGTGGCTGCCAATCAACAATGTCGGCTTCGAGCCAGCAAACCTTCCTTGCATTTTCGCCAAGCCGGTCTTTAGCTACCGTTAGCGCTGCGCCCGAGACATCCAGCACCGTCACATCCTGGAATCCCCGAAGCAACAAATCATCGACCAGTGTGGACGCACCACCACCAATATCGATCAATGCATCGGCCGGCCTGGCCAGTGCCTCTATCCAAGCAAGCGAGCGATCTAGATGGGGTTGGTACCAGCTTGAATCGGTGACCGGCTTTCGCTTGTAGACATCCTCCCAGTGGCGGCGAGTGCTGCTCACGGGCCCCTCCAATTTTCCGGCGTTACACGCCAAGAGCGCAGAACTTACCAAGACCTCGATGGCTCGCCGGTGATGGCCCTCACATCTCAGTCGTAGTCGTTGGCTATGGTCAGGAGACCGCTTCCCCGATTGCTCAAACCGCAATAGTGGACCGGATTGGATTGCAGAATGACTGCAAGTTCACCGGTGCAATTCCTGCGATAGTCTAAAAGAGCCCAATCTGAGTGACTGCGGCCTCGAAGTTGCGAATTGAGCCTTTCCCCAGCGAAGACTGGTTGATCTCCCGCCGAGCCAGCGTGTGCCCTCAACCAGGGCTGTCTGCCTTATGAATAACCTGCGACTTCTGCACTTCCAGCTGCCGGCCATTGTTGCCCTTGCGGAGGCGCAGCCAAGTCGGAGCCCGTTATCCACAGGGATGCATTCGTCGCACTGCCGCCATCAAACTTCTCGCGTAGGGATCCCGATGGGTGCCGCGTGCACCTCGCATCAGACCCCCACCCGCTGATGCCGATCGTGTGATGGTCGGCCATTGCCCCCCCAGCAATAGCCGGCCATCACTTTTAATGTCCCTTTCTGGATCGCGGCCGCCCGTTACGATTGGCCTATTGCGTGCAATTTGAGCTTAAGCAACATTTACGCGCTGATGACGAGCGCCGCTTGCTGGGAAGCGCTCGTCTTTAGTCCAAGGTTAGACTTCAGGTGAGGCTCTATGAGCATCAGCGAACGAACGCTAACCGAAAGAATTCATCGATTTCTGACATCTTTTGCCGTGCGCGGAGTTGAGCCGGGCCGGTGGGAGGCCTACTGCGCCCAGCGCGCGCTGCAGGCTCTGAAGGACCGAGATATCGCTGCAGGAGAGACTTTCATCGATTACGCGAAAATGCCGCCTGACCGACGCTCGTCCAGCACTCTTCCTGATTTTTCGCCCCACGATCCAAGCCCAATGCTTACTCAATTGGTTCAGGAGTTGGAGCAGATAAGATTGGCCAACCGCTAAGCCAAAACGCAAGCCATATTGAATCCCGGCCGAGACATAGTCCGAACACCCTCACTACTCGACCGCACCCCAATTGACGTCCACACGGTCTTCTTGCCTAGTTCACAATCCGTACCTTACGATCTTGTCTTGCTGTCTTGCCGGCGCCCGCCCTCAATTTTGGACCGACTAACAGACTGATGTTACGGGGAGCCCGATTACCAATGCAGTCCTTGGGAAGCGGCATCTTTGAGTTCCTCGCACTGATTTTTGCCTTTTTCGGCTGCGGCTTCGCGGGCACGAAATTGTGCGAGAAGAGCGAGATCGTACGCGGCGGCACCAGCTTAGATGTCATCATCTTCCTTGCGACCGGCGTTATGGGTGCTCTGGTAGTAGGTTGGATTTGGGAAGCCCCATAGCGCCAGCAGAATCGCGAAAGAATCCGGAGAGCCCTTGAAGATGCGCAGCCGCTCGCAATACACAATTACCCGGTGGTCCGCGCTAATCCACCAGGACGAGCGATCAAAGGCTATGGCTACCCGTTGGTGGTGGTTGACCGTGCCGTTAGCAGCCGCAGCACTTGGCTGTGTATCTCCGGCTTCTGGACAGAATGTACCCTCCGAGGAAGCGACGGCTACAGTTTATCGCGTGGCCAAGAAAAAGGTGACGGACGACCTCGCAACAGCCGACAAGATCGTTCAGTCAAATGCCGCGGCAACGGACGCCGCGAAGGTACTGATTGAACAGTTCAAGCCTCCTGCTCCTTCTAATGCCGCTCCTTCGTCGGCTCCGATCACCTCGGTCCAAAAGGTGTCAGATGCCGTTGCGTCGGCATCGATCTACAACGAACAGGCTCGAAGCCTTCGTGAGCAGGCGCAAGCTGCAATCGAGGCAGCCGATGCGACTAAGGACCCCGCCCGTAAGTCGCAACTCTACCTCGATGCGATGTCGAAGATGGAAGCGTCCCTCAACGCTGCGAGGACGGCTGCCGACAGTCTCGGGAGCGTCGGACGTCCGACACCCTCAAAGACCACATGGCCGGCCCTCGAAGATCTCCGGCGGCGGGCCGCAGCGGGAGCACCTGGATCCGGGCTCAACGTCGACGTCTTCGAGGCCACGCTTGCAAGGGTAGCTGAGGCGGCAACCCCGCCCCGCAACGCCGGCACAAACGCGTTTTCGATCAAGTCGTACGACCAGTCGACTGGCAAGGCCATGCTGGGCGACGGGACCATCCTCGACCTCACCCTACTGCAGAAGGCTGCGCGCACCTACTCACAGGGGGGCGCTTCGGGACCGCTAATCCGCGAAGTGCCCCTGCCGACCGGTACTGCGTTCATAGCCGACGGCAAGAGCCGTGAAGCGCTCGCCTCTGCAGCCAGGCGGACAGACGGCGTCGGCGGCGTGGCCCTTCGCGTGACGCTGGCCGCCCTGCAATCGGCCACCGGTGCCGACCAACGCCTGGATACCGCGTTCGTCGAGGTGGACAAGCCGGTCCTGATTTCGCTCGGCCGCCTGTACGACCAGTTGAAGCCCCATGCGCAGTCGCCGGGGCAGTGGTCGGCGCTGCCGGCAGA
The DNA here is from genome assembly GCA_020160955.1 of Pseudomonadota bacterium. Lineage (GTDB taxonomy): Bacteria > Pseudomonadota > Alphaproteobacteria > Reyranellales > Reyranellaceae > Reyranella. The sequence goes on along the minus strand of JAIUOX010000007.1, from coordinate 51,084 downwards.
ACTACGCTATCCCGGCAACATCGCCCGCATCCTCGGCTTCATCGCGGGGCCCGACACGGACGACATATGGATCATCGGTAACCGGGCGACCACGCCGGAAGCCCGCATCGACGTCGACACGATCATCCTGGCCGCAAGAGCTGCGCATCGCGGAGAGACGCCGAGCGTGTCCCTCGATCGCCTGCCGAATGACGATACCGGCCCAAATTACCCCCGCGTGATCGGCATTCCGGCCGACTCGTCGATGGCAAAGGTAATGCTGGATGCGGACTACCTCATGAAGCGCATCCTGTTGGGCACGGTGAAGCCGGCGGTCGACGGCTATCGCAGCCTCGCCAACATTTCCGAGACCGGCGGCTACACAGACCTGAACTTCCATTCGCGCTTCTGGTTCCAGCCGCAGCCTTTGGGACCCGGCTCCGTGCGGCGATCCGGTTCCCGCCGGACGATCCTATTCGATGCCGAGCTGCAGGTGCTGACAGAATCGGAGAAGGCCGGCGAACTGCCCACGCCGGCCGGAGCAAAATACCGGACGCCCCCGGAACACGCGGCCGCCGAGTTTTCGCGCAAATTCAAATCAATTGCGGGCGACCGCCAAGCCGACCCCGGACGGCTTTTCGAACGGCTGCAGGGAATTTCGGATGCCATGGCCCTTGCACAAATGATGCTCAATTTCGGCCAAGCCGCTGGCCAGCTGGAGGCTATGGCGGGCCTGCCGTATCGCAAACTGGCGGCAACGGAGACGGCCCCGCGTGAGTATCCAATCGTCAGCAAGTCGCTGACCGTCATGGCGCCAGATGGGAGCGTGAACAAGCCGAGGATATTTGGTGGCGTGACGATGCGCCTCGGCATGGAGCGCCGGTCTCTGTCATCGGGCTACAATGTCCTGCTCGAGGCACTCGAAGAGATGGTATCCTCGCAGGGCAAGGAACGCGGTGCAGGACGCTGGCTCATCGAGGTCCCCTTTTCGCTGCAGGTGCCCACACCGGATTCCGATGCGAGGATGAAGGATTCGGAATCCGCGTTCACCGCCGGGATGGCGGCCTTCAATGCCGGCGACGACGAAGGGGCGGTCCGACAATTCAATCGCGCGGTCGAGGCCGATCCCCTTTCGGCACGGGCTACAGCTTGGCTTGCTTATGCAAAACTGTGGGCCGGCGATTCGGAAGGGGCCGTGCCTCTCGCGTTGCGGGCGAAGGCCCTCGACCCGGAAGACACCCTGGTTACCGCGCTTGCTTACGACGTGGCGCGGCGGACGGCCCCGGACAACGTCGACGTGCCAGCCCCGCCACCGGCCACGACGAAGCGGCTCGTGGAGTTGTATCTCGAACTCGGGCTGGCGGGGCGCGCGGCACGGGACAACGCCTTTACGGATTGGTTCGAGGAAGCGGTCGACCTGGACCCGGAAAACAGCGACGCCCGTATAGGCTTCGGCTTCGGCAAGCTATGGGCGAAGGAACCCGACGTCGATGCCGCGATGGCGGCGTTCCAGTCTGCACGCGATACGCTGCTTTCCAGGGGACGCGAGATGCTCCGCAACGACCCGGCGGGCAGGCTCGACTATGTGGTCGCGTCGCTCGGCTCGGCCCTCGCCTTCGAGGCCCGCGTCCTGCTGGGACTGCACGAATTCGACCGCAGGTACCCCTTCGTCGATCCCTTCAAGCGTGAGCAGATCGAACAGATGGCCCGCGCGCTCCTGTCAGACACCGTCCGGCAGCAAATCGAGGCGGCCCGGAGGTCACGTCTGGAACCGTTGGTCAAGGCCGCCGACCAGCAGTTCCAGGCAGCCTCCGAGGCGCTGGAATTTCAGTCAAATGGCACGATTGCAGGCGTCCAACTGCTGGCGCGCGTCCACCGGTTCGAGGTGAACATGCGTCTGCTGAAGCGCGACGCGCTGCTCCAGGAGCTCAAGTCCATGCGCGCCGAGGCCGACCGGTACGTTGCCCGCTATCCGGGCTCCGACCTCGTCCACGGCGCGCGGGCGACTCTCATGCTCGACATCGGCGAAGGCGACGCTGCCCTGGCGGACATCGACCGCGCAATTGCAAGCAATCCGGGTGGGCCGGGCAATATCGCGATGAAGGGACGCATTCTCGTCGCCATGGGACGTTGCGAGGAGGCTCGTGTCGAGATCGCCCGGGCCAAGGCGATAAATCCGGCATTCGACATGGTGGACGAACGCTACCGGCTCCGCTGTGGAGGATGACGAAGATGCCTGCAACATTCCGAAGGCTTTGCGGGATGCTTTCCTTCGCGGCTGCAACTACGTTCGCCGCATCGGCCTCCGCGCAGTGCAAGCCAGGCGATCACCTCATTGGTGAGGACGCCGACTTCTACTACTGCTCTACTCGCCCGTGCGCCGACCTGCCCGCACAGATCGCACGGGATCAGCAGGCCTTGGCGCGCCTGCGGGACTCGCTTCTGGCCGGAAGCGCGGAGTTGAAGGACTGGGCCGCGAGGAACGCAAAGGCCGAAAAGGAAGCCCGCGAGCACGCCACGAATTTCCTGGCCGAGAGCGTGTTGGGCTCCCTGATTCACATGCGCGAGGAGCGGCTGGCGGAGGTCGAGGCAGCCTTCGGCGCACGGCGTGCGTTCGGCACCACATGGCAGATGCAGATTGACAGGGTCAGGAGCCTGCGTTCGCAGTCGGCTCGACTTTCCGGCATCGCCGATGGCCTAAAGCTCGGCAAGTACCCCGGATTAAACGCGGTCGACTGGTGGGCGGAAGTCCATCACTGGGGAGAGGAGGTTAGCGGACAGGCCCGGGAAATCCAGGGGACGCTGACCACGATCTCGGCTGAACCGGAAGGCGATGCCATACTGAGGAAGCACGGGGTCAAGTTCGTCGTTGATGGCCTCAAAGCGGCGCTGAAGCCTGTCTTCGAGGATTCGATATCCTTCGGCCAGTTTATCGTCGATTACGGCTACGATGCCGCCGCCTGGGCCGCTAGCCGCAACCGGATCGAGCAAAACGTTCTGAACCAGGAACAGAGCCGGAAGGCCGTGTGCAAGCTCACGATGCAGCTCCAGAAGTCGGTGCGCGACAACAACATATGCAACCGGCGCTATCCGGCGCCGAATTCGCCAGAGCCAGATCCGGCAAATTGCCGTTGATGCAGCACGAGACCGCGTCAGGGACCGAGATCGAGACCGAGCGACGACGCGACAGCACTGGCCAAGGCGGCAGCGGCAACCAGCCAAACCCAATAGCCCGCAGGCACGTGGAAAAGTGCGTCTTTTCCAGGCGCAGTGCGCTGCCGGAAGCGGAAAACAGCCCCAAGCAGAATCGCCGCGAGAGCCAGTGCCAATGCCTCGAGTCGAAGTAGCAGTTGCGTCGCAGCGACGCCGTCCAGCTGCTGAAAGTCGGCGACCGCGAAGTAGAGCAGGACGAAGAGCGAGAGGACGACAGGCACGAAGAAGACCAGCACCCCCCATCCGCGCCATTGAAGGATCATTTCCGTACTCCCAAAGCCTATTGTGGGTGGAGTGCACTTGCCCGTCCAGACGTGTGACGTGGGATTGGACCATTGAACCAGCAGCCGGTACGCCTTTCCAAGCGCGCCGCTCGCCAACCATTCTCCAACTGTTGGCCCCCGGCTTTTTGCTGTTGCTGCAAGAGATCCGATCCGGGGCTCGCATGCTCGATGCGCATTTTTCTCCAAGTTGATTGATTAGCAGTTTCTGCACTGTCTGTGCGTACGGTAGAGTTTGAATAGCGAGTCGAGGGTCACCCACGCTCTCCATTGGCTGTCACGCGCTCTGTGTAAGGTGGGTGCCCAAGGGAAAGCAGCTACCGATGCCTGGCACTAAAGGACGGGTCCTGATCGTCGAGGATGCTCCCTCGCTCGCCGAGACCTACGCCGAATACCTCAAGACCGAGAACTGCACCGTCCAGATCGTGACCAACGGCGCCGCCGCCGTGGCGCAACTCGAGACCTCGCCGCCCGAACTGCTGGTGCTCGACGTCAACCTGCCGGACATCAACGGCATCGACCTGCTGCGCGACATCCGCAAGCGCGAGCTGCCGGTCGACGTCATCATCATCACCGGCCAGGCCTCGGTGCGGCTGGCGGTCGACGCGATGCGCGAGGGCGCGCTCGACTTCCTGACCAAGCCGTTCACCGCCGAGCGCCTGCGCGTCACGGTGCGCAACGCGCTGTCGCGCCGCCGCCTCGAGAGCCAGGTCGCGGCGATCCAGGAAGAGACCGACCGCGGTCGCTTCTGTGGCTTCACCGGCCGCTCGATGGCGATGCAGACGGTCTACCGCATCCTGCAGAACGCCGCCGGCAGCAAGGCCACGGTGTTCGTCACCGGCGAGAGCGGCACCGGCAAGGAACTGTGCGCCGACGCGCTGCACCGCCTCAGCAAGCGGCGCAACAAGCCGTTCGTGGCGATCAACTGCGCCGCCATCCCGCGCGACCTGCTGGAGAGCGAGGTGTTCGGTCACGCCAAGGGCGCCTTCACCGGCGCCACCGGCGACCGGCTGGGCGCGGCGCTGCAGGCCGACGGCGGCACGCTGTTCCTCGACGAGATCTGCGAGATGGATCTTGGCCTGCAGGCCAAGATGCTGCGCTTCCTGCAGACCGGCACGGTGCAGCGGGTCGGCGACGACAAGCCCCGCCCGGTCGACGTGCGCATCGTCTGCGCCACCAACCGCAACCCGCAGACCGAGGTCGAGGCCGGCCGCTTCCGCGAGGACCTGTTCTATCGCCTGCACGTCATCCCGGTCGACCTGCCGCCGTTGCGCGAGCGCGACGACGACGTGCTGCTGATCGCCCGCCACTTCCTGCGCCAGTACGCCGACGAGGACGGCAAGAAGTTCCAGGGCTTCACGCCCGAGGCCGAGGCGGCGCTCTTGTCCTACCCGTGGCCGGGCAACGTGCGCGAGCTGCAGAACATCGTGCGCAACGTCGTGGTGCTGAACGAGGGCGACGCCATCGCCCTGTCGATGCTGCCGCGCCAGCTGCAGGGCCTGCCGCCGGTCGCCGCCGGCCGGGCCGGCCCGCCGGCCGAGGGCGCGGCGCCGGCCGCACCGCTCGGCGCGCCACTCGTCGCGCCGCTCGTCACCGGTCCGGCCGCCATCGAGCCGCTCGACATCGTGGTCCGCCGCACCATCGAACAGGCGATCGCGCGCTGCGACGGCAACGTGCCCAAGGCCGCCGCCGCGCTGCAGGTCAGCCCGTCGACGCTGTATCGCCGCATCCAGGCGTGGCAGGCCGAAGCGGCCGGCCCGGCGACCGACGCCGCGCCCGCGGCCGACTGAACCGAAAGTCGGCACGCGCCCGGCCAGCTCTTTGATCTGGATCAAGGGGACGCCGTTCATCGACCGGCAGGATGGTCCATCGGACTGCCGGATGAAGCAACGCAAGCACCTCATACTGGACCTGCTGGAGGGTCATCGCCTGTTGGCGCTCGCGACCAACCGGCCGGACGGCTGGCCGCACGTGACCTCGGTGGGCTACGTCAACGACGGCTTCCTGGTCTATTGCTTCATTGCCTCGAACTCGCAGAAGCACACCAACATCCGGCGCGACGACCGCGTCTCCGCGGCGATCTCCAGCGACGCGCTGCGGCCGCTCGACATCAAGGGCCTGTCCTTCACCGGCCGCGCCACGGCGGTCGAGGACCGGCGCGAGTTCGACCATGTCAGCCGCCTGCGCATGCTGCGCTACCCCGAGTACGCCGAGATCTCGCCTGCCGAGGCGTCGAACGGCGGCGCCCGCATGCTGCCCCAGCCGCCCTCCAGCAAGGTCGTGCTGCTGCGCATCACGCCCGAGGTGTTCTCGCTGGTCGATTACTCGAAGGGCTTCGGCCACAGCGACATCATCGCCTTCTCCGACAGCGATCTCGACGTCCACGTCGCCAGCCTCGCCCATCGCTGGGACGGCCAGTCCCCCTAGTACGTCGCCCTGACCCTTTGATCTGGATCAAGGGCCGCGCCCCGCCGCGCCCTGTAGCGTTCAAAAGATGACCGGAGCGTCAACTTCGGCACTGAACTGGAAGGAAGCGAACGACCCATGACGACACAGACGATCTACCAGCTGCCGGTCGACATCACCGAGTGGCACTTCGACGGCAAGACCGAGGTGCTGTTCAACTGGGAGTACGACGACGGCTCGGCCGACCTGCTGAAGCTCTACGAGAAGGGCAAGCAGCAGCAGTGGGACGCCACCACCCGGATCGACTGGTCGCAGGAGCTGTTCGAGGACAACCCGATGGGGATGGATGACGAGAGCATCCCGATCTTCGGCTCGCCGCTCTGGAACAAGATGACGGACAAGGAGAAGGCCTGGCTGCGCTTCAACCTGCAGTGCCACTCGATCTGCCAGTTCATGCATGGCGAGCAGGGCGCGCTGATCGCGACCTCGAAGATCGTCGCCACCGTGCCGGACATGAACGCCAAGTTCTATGCCGCCACGCAGGTCATGGACGAGGCGCGGCACATCGAGGCCTACAAGCGGCTGATCCACGAGAAGTTCAAGCAGGCCTACCCGATCACCGAATCGCTGAAGATGCTGCTCGAGCAGACGCTGAGCGAGCGGCGCTGGGACTTCACCTACCTCGGCATGCAGGTGCTGGTCGAAGGGCTGGCGCTGGCCGCCTTCCAGCGCATCCGCGACACCGCGAAGAACAACCTCGCCGGATCGGTCAACGCCTACGTCATGCAGGACGAGGCGCGCCACGTGACCTTCGGCCGGCTGGCGCTGCGCGACTACTACCCGCAGCTGTCGGACGCCGAGCGCGCCGAGCGCGAGGAGTTCGCCGTCGAGGCGCTGTACTTCATGCGCGACCGCTTCAACCAGGGCGAGGTCTGGATGCGCTCCGGCCTGCCGGTCAAGGAAGCGCTGGAGTACGCCTACCACTCGGGCGCGGTGCAGGCGTTCCGCACCCGGCTGTTCACCCGCATCGTGCCGATCCTCAAGGAGATCGGCCTGTTCGGCCCGAAGGTCCAGAAGGCGCTCGGCGACATGGGCGTGATGGGCTACGCCGAGATCGACGTCGAGAAGCTGATCGCCAACGACATGAAGGTCGCCGACGACTTCGACGCGAAGAAGTTCGTCAACGACGCCATCGCGGCGGAGTAATCGAAAGGTCCCTCGCTGCGCTCGGGATGACAGGCATTTCTTGTCATCCCGAGCGCGAGCGAGGGACCTTTCTCTTTCTGCCGGCCTACTTCTCGACCGCGCCGCCGCCGTCGACCCAGCCCTGGAAGCCGCCGAGGTTCGCGACCTTGGTGTAGCCCATGTCCTTCAGTGTCTTCAGCACCAGCGCCGAGCGGCCGCCCGAGGCGCAGTAGGCGACCACCGTCTTGTTGCGGTCGAACGCCTTGTCGTGCATCGGCGAGGCGGGGTCGGCGCGGAACTCGACGAGGCCGCGCGGCACCGCGACGGCGCCCGGCACCTTGCCCGACGCCGCCACTTCCGGCGGCTCGCGCACGTCGAGGAACAGCACGTCGGCCTTGCCGACCAGCGCCTTGGCTTCCGCGACGCCGATCTTTGGCACCGCGGCGTGGGCTTCCTCCAGCATCGACTGTACGGTCTTCATCTCTCGCTCCTCCCTGGAAAGCGGCCCCGACTCAGCGGGCCAGAAGCAACGGCATCGGGCAGGACGCGATCACCTTGGCGGTGGCGCCGCCCAGCCCGAGGAAATTCGACAGCTCGCCGTGGCCATAGGCGCCCATCACCAGCAGGTCGGCGCGGCGCTCGCTCGCTTCCGCCAGCAGCGCGCGGCCACGGCCGCGGCCGGTCAGGGCCCGCAGCTTCACCGTCTCGACCGTCGCCACGATGCCGTGCCGCGCCAGCAGCCGGACCAGCAGCGGCGCGCCGGCCGTCCCGGCCTCGCCGTCGGTCGCCAGCACCGTCACCTGCGCGGCCCGCGCCAGGAAGGGCAAGGCCGCACCGACCGCGCGGGCCGCCGGCGCGCTGCCGTTCCATGCCACGACGACCCGGCCGAGCGCGGCGGTGCCGGGCCGCGGCGGCGCGATCACCACCGGGCGCGCCGACTCGTACAGCGCGGCCTTCACCGTCTCGGGCGCGACGTTCTCGGGATCGGCGCCGGGGCGGCCGATCACGATCAGCCCGGCGAAGCGGCCGAGATGGACCAACGCGTCGCGCGTCATCGGCTGGTCGCCGGTGTAGGTCGCGCCGGGCAGCGCGGCGATCAGCGCCTGGAAGGCGCGGCGCGATTCCCCGGCACGCGCCACCAGCCGGTCGCGCGACAGGCGGGCGAGGAACGGCATCGACTGGTTGGCGATGTCGGCGTCGTGCGGCTGGTCCTCGGTGTAGTGCACCGCGTCGACGGTGCCGCCGAACGCCGTCGCCAGCGCGGCGGCGAGCCGGAACGAGGGCTCGGCATCGGGGCCGCCCTCCGAGATCGCCATGATCGATCGATACACGTGCTGCTCCCCGCTCACCAGACGCCGAAATGGATGCCGTGCTTGCGGTGCGTGTTGGTGCGCGCCGCGACGTAGGCGTCGTCGACCGTGACCCGCGTCTTGCGGCCCTTCAGCCACGCCGCGATGCGGTCCTCCATCGCGCGCCTGACGCCGTCGTGGCCCGCCTCGCCGCCGAGGTCGCGCCGCTCCTGCGGGTCGTTGGCGATGTCGAACAGCATCGGCCGGAAATCCTGCCACCAGACGTACTTCCAGCGATCGTCGCGCACCATGATGGCGCGGCACTCGTTGGGCTTGCGCCCGAGCATCAGCCGGGCCTCGCGGAAGGCGTAGTCGAGCTCGGAAAACACCGCGTCGCGCCACGGCGTCGCCGCGCCCCCGCCCCCGTCCCCGCGCAGCAGCGGCAGCAGCGAGCGGCCCTCGACCAGGTGGTCCTGCGCCGGCTGCCCCAGCGCGGCGAGGCAGGTCGGCACGACGTCGACCGCCTCGACGAAGCGGTCGTCGACGGTGCCGCGCGTCGCGTCGGCGGCCGGGTCGGGATCGTACACGATGAAGGGCACGCGCTGCGCCTCCTCGTAGAACATCTCCTTCTCGCCCAGCCAGTGGTCGCCGAGGAAGTCGCCGTGGTCGGAGGTGAAGACGATCAGCGTGTCGTCGAAGCGGCCGAGCCGCTGCAGCAGCGCGAACAGGCGGCCGAGCCAGTCGTCGATCTGGCGGATCAGGCCCATGTAGGCCGGGCGCACGACGGCGCTGGCGTCGGGCCGCTGGAACGACTGCGATTCCTCGTGCCGCCGGTAGGCCGCCAGCACCGGGTGCTCGTTGGCACGCTCGGACTCGGCGCGGTTCAGCGGCAGCGCCTGGTCCGCCGTGTACAGCGCGTGGTAGGGCGCCGGCGCCATGTAGGGCCAGTGCGGCTTGACGTAGCTCAGGTGGAGGAACCACGGACGGTCGCCCTGGTCCTCGATGAAGCGCATCGCCTCGCGCGTCATGTAGGCGGTCTCGGAGTGCTCTTCGGCGACCCGTGCCGGCAGGTGGACGTTGCGCATGTGCCAGCCCGAGACCGGCCCGTCGGGCCCGGCGGCCGAGATCACGAAGTCGCTCCACGGGTCGGCCGAGTCGTAGCCGTGCCGGCGCAGGTGGTCGGCGTAGCCGCTCTCTCCGCCCGGCGGCGAATGGCCGTCGTAGCGGTCGAGCTCCTCGAAGCGGCCGGCCTGCATCAGCGCCGCCAGCGCCGAGCCGCCCTCGATGCCGAAGCGCTCCAGCCCCTCGAGGTCGGGCAGCACGTGGGTCTTGCCGGCCAGCGCGACGCGGATGCCGGCCGGCCGCAGGAAGTCGCCGATGGTCTTTTCGCGCAAGGAGAGCGGCACGCGGTTCCAGGTGGCGCCGTGGCTCGTCATGTAGCGGCCGGTGTAATAGCTCATGCGCGACGGGCCGCAGACGCCCGACTGCACGTAGGCGCGCGGGAACCGCACGCCGCGTGCCGCCAACCCGTCGATCGCCGGCGTCTGCAGGTGCGGATGGCCGGCGCACGACAGGTGATCGGCGCGCAGCTGGTCGCACATGATGAACAGCACGTTGCGGACCTTGCCCACGCGTTTCCTCCGTTTCCGCGACGACTATGCCCGCATCGTCGCGGCGGCGCGACCCCGCTATGGTGCCGCGTGGACCTGCTCGTCTCGCTGCCCGCCTCGCTGTCGCCCGAGGCCCTGATCGCCGCCTGGGGCCTGTGGGCGCTGATGGCGCTCGTGATGCTGGAGAGCGTCGGGCTGCCGGTGCCGGGCGAGACCGCGCTGGTCACCGCCGCGCTCTACGCCGGCGCGACGCGGCACCTCGACATCGTGTCGGTGATCGCCACCGCGGCCGGCGCCGCCATCGTCGGCGACAACATCGGCTACCTGATCGGTCGCAAGCTCGGCCTGCCGCTGGCCCTGCGCTTCGGGCCGCGCATCGGGCTCGACGAGCCGCGCCTCAAGCTCGGCCGCTACCTGTTCCACCGGCACGGCGGCACCATCGTCTTCCTCGGCCGCTTCGTGGCGCTCCTGCGCACGCTGGCCGCCGTGCTGGCCGGGCTGAACGCCATGCCGTGGCCGCGCTTCCTGGTCGCCAACGCCGCCGGCGCGGTCGGCTGGGCGGTGCTGGTCGGCGGCGGCGGCTGGCTGTTCGGTCACGAGTTGGCGGCGGTCTCGCGCCCGGTGCGGATCGCGCTGGTCGTCGTCGCCGTGGTCGGCATCGCCGTCTGCCTGCTGCTGGCCCGCCGCCACGAACAGCGCCTGATCGCGCGCGCCGAGGCCGCGCTACCCGGCCCGCTGCGGGAGGCGTAAGCTTCGGCCGCCACCGAGGAGACGACGATGAAGAGACGACTGGTGCTGGCCGCCGCGGCGACGCTGCTGGCGGCCCCTGCCCTGGCGCAAAGCCACGCCGGCCACGACCACGGCGGCGCCGAGGGCAAGAACGCGGCCCTGGTCGCCACGGCGCTGTCCTGCGTGCGCGCCGGCATCGTCTGCCTCGACCATTGCTACGCGAGCTTCGCCGCCGGCGACACCAGCCTCGCCGCCTGCGCCCGCTCGGTCGACGAGATGATGGCGGTGACGACGGCGCTCGCGAAGCTGGCCGGCACGGGTTCGGCCAACCTGCCGGCGCTGGCCAAGGTCGCGCTCACGGTCTGCCTCGAGTGCGAGAAGGAATGCCGCAAGCACGCCGACAAGCACGCGACCTGCAAGGCCTGCGCCGACGCCTGCGCGGCCTGCGCCGCCGAGTGCCGCAAGATCGCGGCGTGAACCCGGCACGCGCCAACCGTTTCTCGGCCGACGAGATCGTCGCCGACATCGTGCGCTGGGCGTCGGTCGAGAGCCCGTCGGTGACGCCCGAGGCGGTGGCACGCATGTATGCGCTGGCCGGGTCCGACCTGCGCGCCGCCGGCGCCGCGATCGAGCGCAGTACCGCCCCGTCCGGCGCGCCGGTGCTGCGCGCGTCGTTTCCCGGCCGCCAGCCGGGGCCCGGCATCCTGGTGCTGGGCCACCTCGACACCGTCCACCCGGTCGGCACGATCGAGGACCGTTTGCGGCTGCGGCAGGAAGGCGACCGGCTGTACGGGCCGGGCGTGCTCGACATGAAGGGCGGGCTCTGCCTCGCGCTGCACGCGCTGAGGCGCGTGCGTGCCGAGGACGGCGACACGCCGCTGCCGGTGACCTTCCTGCTGATCCCCGACGAGGAGCTGGGTAGCCCCGCGACACGCGCGCTGATCGAGGCCGAGGCAAGACGCCATCGCTGGGTGCTGGTGCCCGAGCCGGCGCGGCAGGGCAAGGTGATCACCGGCCGCCATGCCTTCGCGCGCTATCGCCTCACGACGCGCGGCAAGCCGGCCCATGCCGGGGCCGACAACCGCGCCGGGCGCAGCGCGATCCGCGCCATGGCGCGGCTGGTCGAGACGGTCGAGAGCGCGACCGACATGGACCGGCTGGTGTCGTTCAGCGTCGGCGTCATCCACGGCGGCCTGTTCGTCAACGTCGTGCCGACCGAGTGCACCGCCGAGGTGCTGTGCGTCGCCTCGTCGGCCGACAACCTGGCCTTCGTGCACGACTTCATGGGCCGCCTGCAGTCGCCGGTCGAGGGCGTGACGCTGGAGGTCGAGCGCGGTCCCGAACGGCCGCTGTTCGAACCGTCGGAGGGCACGCTGCGGCTCTATGCCGAGGCCGCCGCCTGCGCCCGCGAGATCGGCTTCACGCTGGAACACGGCACGTTCGGCGGCGGCAGCGACGGCAACTTCACCGGCGCGCTCGGCATTCCGACGCTCGACGGGCTGGGCGCGGTCGGTGCCGGCCCGCACACGCTGGAGGAACACGTGCTGGTGTCGCAGCTGGTGCCGCGCGCCCGGCTGTTCGCCGGACTCCTTTCCACCCTCGGCACGGGAGACCTCGCATGACGCTTCCGACGATCCGTGACGTGCTCGACGAATGGTTCCTGCCGCTCGACGACCCCGGCCATGGCCAGAAGCGCGAGCTGTGGTGGAAGAGCACGCCGGCATTCGACGCCGACCTGCGCGAGCGCTTCGGCGCGGCCTCGGCGCGTGCCATCGCGGGCGACCTCGATGCCTGGGCGAGGTCGCCCGACGGCGCGTTGGCGCTGATCGTCCTGTGCGACCAGGTCCCGCGCAACATCCATCGCCGCTCGGCCCGCGCCTTCGAGGGCGATGCCAAGGCACGCGAGATCGCGCGGCTGGCGCTGGCGCGGCACTACCCCGTCGCCTACCCGGTGCCGATGCGGCAGTTCTTCTACATGCCGTTCGAGCACAGCGAGGATCTCGGCGACCAGCACCTCGCATGCGCGCTGTTCGAAGGCTGCGACGATCCGGAGAACCTGAAGTTCGCGTTGCAGCATCGCGACATCGTCGCCCGCTTCGGCCGCTTCCCGCACCGCAACGAGGTGCTGGGCCGCGCCTGCTCCGACGACGAGCTGGCCTACCTCAAGGACGCGGAGCGCTTCGGGCAGTGACGTCGCGGTAGAGCGCGGTCATCTCGGCACCGAAGCAGCAGAAGATCACGCGGCGATCGCCGGCGTGGGCGCGCACCTCGCGCACGGCGATCGCGGTCGCCTCGTCCCACGGGTAGCCGAACACGCCGGTCGAGATCGCGGGGAAGGCGAGGCTCTGCAGGCCATGCGCCTCGGCGAGCGCCAGGCTGTTGCGGTAGCACGCCGCCAGCAGGTCGGGTTCGCCGGCGGCGCCGCCGTGCCACACCGGGCCGACCGTGTGAATGACGTGGCGCGCCTTCAGGCGATGGCCGCGGGTGAGGCGCGCCTCGCCGGTCGGGCAGCCGCCCAGCGCGCGGCACTCCTCGAGCAGGCCGGGACCGGCGGCGCGGTGGATCGCGCCATCGACGCCGCCGCCGCCGAGCAACGACTCGTTGGCGGCGTTGACGATGGCGTCGACGTCGAGACGCGTGATGTCGGCTTCGATGATCTCGATCCGCGGCATACGGGTCGCCGCGACGCGCTTACCAGTAGCGGACGGGGCCGGTGTCGAGGTGCACGAAGCCCGAGCGCGGGTAGAAGCCGACGCCGCCCATGTTGAGCGAGTAGGCGGCCTGGCGAATCTGGTAGACCGGCACGCCCGGCATGCGGATGTCCATCGCGTTGCCGTTCATGTGCTGGCTGTCGCGGGCGACGCCGCGGCTGACGCTGGCCAGCCAGGCATTGGTGCTGGGCGAGCGGAAGGCCGACAGCACCTCGATGCTGCCGCTGTAGCCGACGATGCGCGTGGTGTGCCACAGCACGTCGAACAGCAGCGGATCCATCTCGGTCGCCTGGTTCTCCCGGGTGTCGCGCAGGAACTGGTTCAGCTGGTCGAGCGCCTGGCGGTGGTAGGCGCCGTTCGACCAGTAGGTCACGGTCAGCACGTCCTGGGTGTTGTAGTTGACCAGGCTGAGCGTGCGCGGGCTGGTCGTGTCGAGGACCGGCGGCGGGCCGGACGGCGCCGGGGCGAAACCGCCGTAGCGCGAGCCGCGCAGGGCTTCCGGCTGGGCGGCGTTGCGGCGCTGGGCCTGCGGCGTCTGGCGCTGCGGCGCGGCCGACCGCGAAGCGGCGGCGCGCTGGGTCGGGGCCGGCTTGGCCGTCGAGGACTTGGAGGAATCTGCACTAGCCCCGCGCACAACCTGCGGCATGCCCGAATTCTGGGCAGAAGCAGGGCCCCAAACCGCGGCGGCGAGGGACATCGAGATGGTCAGACCTACGAAAATGCTGCGCATCGACGACCCTGCTGTTGCAGATTTGCCACAAGCCCTTCGTATCAGAGACTGATTCCTGACACAAAGTGAAATTGAGGAGGGTTCGCGAGGGCCAAACCGACCACGTCCCCCACGATGAACAGGGTCGGACCCTCCAGGCTGGCCGCCTGGCCCAGCGCGGCGATGGTCGCCAGCGTGCCGACCACCCGCCGTTCGTCGGCCCGGGTGCCGTTCTCGACCAGCACCGCCGGCGTATCCGCCGCCAGGCCGTGCTCGACCAGCCGGTCGGCGATCGTCCCGAGGTTCTCCAGCGCCATGTAGAAGACGACGGTCTGGCGCGGCCGGGCGAGCGTCGGCCAGTCGAGCGCCAGCGCGCCGTCGCGCAACTGGCCGGCGACGAACAGGCAGCCCTGCGCGTGGTCGCGGTGGGTCAGCGGGATCGCGGCGCTGGCCGCGCAGCCGAGCGCGGCGGTGATGCCGGGCACGACCTCGACGGCGATGCCGGCCCGCGCCAGCGCCTCGATCTCCTCGCCGCCGCGGCCGAACACCAGCGGGTCGCCGCCCTTCAGCCGCACCACGCTGTGCCCGGCGCGCGCCAGCGCCACCAGGCGGTCGTTGATCGCCTCCTGGGCCAGCGCATGCTCGCCGCGCCGCTTGCCGACGAACACCCGCTCGGCGTCGCGCCGCGCCAGCGCCAGCACCTCGGGCGACACCAGCCGGTCGTAGACCACCACGTCGGCGCGCTGCAGCAGGCGGTGCGCCTTCAGCGTCAGCAGGTCGGGATCGCCGGGACCGGCGCCGACCAGGTGGACCATGCCGGTCGGCGGGCTGTCGTGGCGCGCCTGGTCGAGCAGGCGGATCAGTTCGCGGCGCGCCGCGATCTCGTCGCCGGCCAGCGCCAGCTCGGCGATGCGGCCGCCGAACACGCGGTCCCAGAAGCGGCGGCGGTCGCGCGCGTTGTCGAGCGTGCGCCGGACCTGGCCGCGGAAGATCTCGGCAAAACGCGCCAGCCGGCCGAGCGCCGCGGGCAGCGCGCGCTCGATCTCGCCGCGGATGCGGCGCGCCAGCGCCGGCGCGCTGCCGCCGGTCGAGATGGCGATGGTGACCGGCGCGCGGTCGACGATCGCCGGCATGATGAAGGAGGACAGGCGCGGCTTGTCGACGACGTTGACCGGCAGGCCGCGTCGCTCCGCGGCCTGGCTGACCCGCAGCGCCAGCGCGGTGTCGTCGCTGGCCACGATGACCAGCGACAGGTCGTCGAGATCGGCTTCGTCGAAGCCGCCACCGGCCCACGAGATTCGGCCCTCGGCGATCAGCGACGCGAGGTCGCCGACCACCGTCTCGGCGACCAGGCTGACCTGCGCGCCGGCCGACAGCAGCAGCTCGACCTTGCGCGCCGCCGGCTCGCCGCCGCCGACCACCAGGGCGCGGCGATCGGTCAGTGTCAGGAAGATCGGGAAGGACTGCATGGCGGCGTCCCTCAGGCGGCCTGCCGCGGCCGCGCCGCGCGCACGAGAGCGCGGATCTCGGGCCGGCAGGAGCCGCAACTGGTGCCGGCGCGCGTCGCGTCGCCGACCGCGCTCAACGAGGTCGCGCCGGCATCGATCGCGGCCTGCACGGCCGACACCGACACGCCGAGACAGGCGCAGATCTCGCCGCCGCGCAGATCGCTCGAACCGCCGCGACGCAGGCTCTCCGCCTGGTCCGCGTCGAGCCGGTCGAGCGCCAGGAACGGCGCCAGCCGATCGCGCAGCGAGTCGTCGGGGCCATCGGTCAGCTGCAACGCGCCTTCGAGGCGGCCGTCGCCCATCACCAGGCCGAGACCGTCGTCGCCCTCGACCCAGGAACCGGGATTGGTCGCCCGCAGCGCCGCCGACAGGGCGCGGCGCGCGGCGGCCGCGGGCTGATCGCCCGCCAGGCGATAGACGAAGCCGTCGGCGCCCGTGATGCGGGCCCAGTATGCAACCTGCGGCAGCATGACCGGGCGGCGAGCGAGAATCGTGCCATGCCATGCGACGGTCACCGGCCGCACCTCGACGGGCGTGTGTTTCAGTTCCGGTTGGCCGGACACCGGGTCAACCGCCGGGTTGACCACCGCGTTGATGCGACCGGCACGCGACAGTTGCGCGGTCCAGTGCATCGGCGCGAAGGCCTCGCCCGGCCGCACCGCATCGGAGACCTGCACGCGCAGCACGGCGCGGCCCCACGCGCTGGTGACTTCCGCGATGTCGCCGTCGGCGAGACCGCGCGCCGCCGCGTCGGCGCCGGCAAGGTCGAGCGTCGGCTCGGGCCGGTGACCGGCCAGCCGCGGCGACTTCGCGGTGCGCGTCATGGTGTGCCACTGGTCGCGCACCCGCCCGGTGTTGAGCCGGATCGGGAAGGCGCTGCCGACGGCATGGGCAGGCGGCCGCGGCACGGTGGCGACGAAACGGGCGCGCCGGTCGGCGTGGAAGAAGCCGCCGGCGGCGAAGAAGCGTTCGGTTGCGGACGAAGCCGCCGGCGCCGGCCAGGCGAACGGCGCCAGCGACTCGTACGCATCGTCACCGATCTCGGCCCGCGCGCCGATGTCGAAGGCGCGGCGTCCCTCGTTCTCGAACGTCGACAGCCGGGCATGTTCGCGGAACAGGTCGGCCGGGCCGCGCCACCCGAAGGCCGCGCCGTGGCCGAGGCGGCGCGCGACCTCGGCCACGATCCACCAGTCGGCGCGCGCCTCGCCCGGCGCCGGCAGGAACGGCCGCTGGCGCGAGATCGTGCGCTCGGAGTTGGTGACGGTGCCGTCCTTCTCGCCCCACGCCAGCGCCGGCATGCGAATGCGGCATGCATCGACCGTGTCGCTGCGCCGGATCGCCTCCGACACGATCGACAGCTCGCAGCCCTCGATCGCGGCGCGCACCGCGTCGGCGTCGGGCAGGCTGGCCACCGGGTTGGTCGCCATGATCCAGAGCGCCTTGATGCGGCCGGCGCGCACCGCGTCGAACAGCTCGACCGCCTTGAGGCCGGGCTTGGCGGCGACGCGGTCGCTGCCCCAGAAGCGGCCGACGCGGTCGACGTCGGCGGGGGCGAAGTCCATGTGCGCGGCCAGCGTGGTGGCGAGCGCGCCGACCTCGCGGCCGCCCATCGCGTTGGGCTGGCCGGTGATCGAGAAAGGTCCCATGCCCGGCCTTCCGATCCGCCCGGTCAGCAGGTGGCCGTTGATCAGCGCGTTGACCTTGTCGACGCCGGCGCTCGACTGGTTGACGCCCTGGGAATAGAGCGTGACCGTCTTCTCGGTCCGCGCCACCCAGTCGAAGAAGGTCGCGAGGTCGGCCGCCGGCAGGCCGCAGTCGGCGACGTCGGTGGCGCGCGCCGCCGCCAGCGCCGCGTCGAGACCGTCGGTGTGCGCCTCGACGAAGGCGCGGTCGACCGCGCCGCGATCGTGCAGCGCGACCAGCAGCGCGTTGAACAGGGCGACGTCGCTGCCCGGCCGCAGCGCGAGGTGCAGGTCGGCGATGTCGCCGGTCTCGGTGCGGCGCGGATCGACCACGACGACGCGTAGCGACGGTCGCGCCCGCTTCGCCGCCTCAAGCCGCTGGAACAGCACGGGATGGCACCAGGCGAGGTTGCTGCCGACCAGCACGACAAGGTCGGCCTGCTCGAAGTCCTCGTAGCGACCCGGCATGGTATCGCTGCCGAAGGCCCGCTTGTGGCCGGCCACCGACGAGGCCATGCAGAGCCTGGAGTTGGTGTCGATGTTGGCGGTGCCGATGAAGCCCTTCAGGAACTTGTTGGCGGCGTAGTAGTCCTCGGTCAGCAGCTGGCCCGAGACGTAGAAGGCGACGGCATCCGGCCCGTGCCGCTCGACCGTCTCGCGCAGCCCGTCGGCCACGGCGTCGAGCGCCGCGTCCCACGACACGCGCCGTCCGTCGACCTCGGGATGCAGCAGGCGATCGGCCAGCGACAGCGTCTCGCCGAGCGCCGCGCCCTTGGAGCAGATCCGGCCGGCATTGGCGGGATGGGCCGGATCGCCCGCGACCGTCGCGCCGCCGCGCCCATCCGGTCGCATCTCGAGCCCGCATCCGACGCCGCAGTAGGGGCAGGTCGTGCGAACCACCGGGCCCACCATTGCCGTCAGTAGACGTCGCGCTGGTAGCGGCCGGCCTTGACCAGCCCGTCCAGCCACGCCCGCGCGCCCGCAGCGTCGTGCCCGCCCTGCTCGGCGGCGATGCGCAGCAGCGTGTCCTCGACGTCCTTGGCCATCCGCTTGGCGTCGCCGCAGACGTAGAAGTGCGCGCCCTCCTCGAACCAGCGCCACAGCTCGGCGGCGTTCTCCAGCATGCGGTGCTGGACGTAGAGCTTCTCCTCCTGGTCGCGCGAGAAGGCGAGGTCGAGACGATGCAGCACGCCACGGCGCTGCCAGTCGAGCACCTGGTCCTCGTAGAGGAAATCGCTCGACCGCTTCTGGTCGCCGAAGAACAGCCAGTTGCGCCCGGTGGCGCCGCGCGCCTCGCGCTCCTCGAGGAAGGCGCGGAACGGCGCGATGCCGGTGCCGGGTCCGACCATGATGGCCGGCGCGGTGTCGTCGGACGGCGGGCCGAAGCCGTGGCTCTTCTGCACGAACACCGGGATCACGTCGCCGGGCTTGGCGAAGTCGGCGAGGTAGCACGAGCCGATGCCGGTGCGGGTGCGGTCGTTGGCGTCCCAGCGGACCGCCGAGACGGTGAGATGCACTTCCTGCGGATGCGCCTTGGACGACGAGGCGATCGAGTAGAGCCGCGGCTGCAGCCGGTCGAGCGACTTCAGCAGGCCGGGCAGCGACGGCATCACCGAGGGAAAGGCCAGCAGCACGTCGAGCAGGTCGGCCTCGGCCAGCGCGGCCGGTCCCTCGCCGCGCGCCAGCGCCTGCAGCTTCAGCGCTTCCTCGCCGTCGAAGGCGCGCTCGGCCAGGAACAGGAAGCAGTCGTCGCTCGGGCGCGCGATGTCGACCTTGCTGAGCAGCACCTGGCGCAGCGGCAGGGCATCGCCGTCGAACGCCACCATCTCCTCGCCGGTCGCGCCGAGGCGGTCGAGCACCGCCTGCACCAGCGCCGGGTTCTTGCGCGCGAACACGCCCAGGCTGTCGCCGGCCTCGTAGGCGAGGTCG
The DNA here is from genome assembly GCA_020160955.1 of Pseudomonadota bacterium. GTDB lineage: Bacteria > Pseudomonadota > Alphaproteobacteria > Reyranellales > Reyranellaceae > Reyranella. Next base: position 31,853 of record JAIUOX010000007.1, on the reverse strand, counting down.
GTCGCCGACAGGTCGAGCACGACGTGGCGCACGTCCTTGCCCGAACCGGGCCGGTTGAGCGGGTAGGCATCGACCAGGATGGCGAGCGCCGGCCGGTCGCGCGAGCCGACCGGCGCGCCCGCCTTCGACGCCGGCGCCAGCGGCGCGACGCCGCCGCGCTGCGGCTCCAGCGCCGCCACCAGTTCCTTCAGCTTGCGCTGGGTCTCCTTGCCGCCCGGCACGCAGCGGCCGAGGTCGGCCTCGGCGCCCGACCACACCGCCTCGGCGTAGGTCTGGCAGAGGTAGCCGCACTGGCCGCAATCGAGCTGCGCCATCGCCGCCATGAGCTGGCGCTCGGGCTTGCGGCCCTCGGCCAGCGCCAGCCGCTCGGCGAGCGGCAACGCCGCGTCGTGCCATGGCAGGTCTTCCTCGGGCTCGGCCGTCGCGCCGCCCGCGTCACCGTCCGCGCTGCCCGGACCGGCGACGCCGAGGTAGGCGGCGAAGAAGCCGTTCAACCAGGCGCGCTGGTCCTCCGAGAACGGCGCGTTGTCGGGGATCAGCGAGGGCAGCGCCGGCGAGATGGGCGTGATCGCGTTCATGAGGCGGCCGCGGAGACGGCGTGCAGCGGGGTGCGGTCGGCCAGCGCCTTGAGCGCGTCGATGTCGTGGCGGCCGGCGAAGGCGAAGAACGTCTCGTCCGGCTTCGCGCGGTGCGCCAGCCAGGCGGCCAGCAGGCGTTCCAGCAGCGCCGGCAGGTCGTCGAAGGCGATGTCGCGGGCGTATTCGCGGGCCATCGCCTGCTCGTCGGTCGCCGCGGCGCCGCCGCCGATATAGACGTGGTAGCCCTCGACGCTGTCGTCGCCGCGCTCGACCTTGGCCGCCAGCAGGCCGATGTCGCCGACGTAGTGCTGGGCGCAGGAATGGTGGCAGCCGGTAAGGTGGATGTTGACCGGCCGGTCGACCGCGACGCGCGCCTCGAGATGGTCGGCCAGCCGCAGCGCGTGGCCCTTGGTGTTGGCGGCGGCGAACTTGCAGCCGGCATTGCCGGTGCAGGCGACCAGGCCGCGCCGGATCGCGCTGGCCTCGACGCCCAGCCCCAGCGCGTTGATGGCGGCGATGCAGATGCCGATGTCGCGCTCGGCGACGTCGGAGACCAGCAGGTTCTGCCACACCGTCAGCCGGATCGTGCCGCTGCCGAAGCGCTCGGCGATCTCGGCGATGCCGCGCATCTGCTCGGCCGTCAGCCGGCCGACCGGCAGCACCAGCCCGAGGTAGTGGCGGCCGGGCTGCTTCTGCGGATGCACCCCGACATGGCCGTGCTTGTCGGCCAGCACGCGCGGCGCGATCTCCGCCCCCGCCGCGCGGCGCAGCGGTTGGCCGTATTCCTTCTCGACCTCGGCCAGGAAGGCGTCGCGGCCCATCCGGTCGAGCACGTACTTCAGCCGCGCCTTCTGCCGGTTGGTGCGATCGCCGTGGGCGGCGAAGGCGCGCACCACGGCGGCGGCGACCGACACGCATTCCTCCGGCTTCAGCAGCACGCCGGTCTCGTGGGCGAAGTCGAGGTGGCCGGTGATGCCGCCCAGCTGCAGGCGGAACCAGACGCCCGGCGCGACCTCGCCCCCGGTGACGCGGCAGGCGACGAAGCCGATGTCGTTGGTGTCCTCCAGCACCGGCACGCGGCCGCCGCCGTCGAAGGCGATGTTGAACTTGCGCGGCAGGCCGTACATCTCGCGGTGGTCGAGGATGTAGTGGTGCATCGCGTGGGCGAGCGGCCGCGTGTCGTACAGTTCCTGCGGGTCGATGCCGGCGGTCGGGCTGCCGGTGACGTTGCGGATGTTGTCGGCGCCCGAGCCGCGCGCCGTCAGCCCTAGCGCCGTCACGGCGTCGAGAAAGCGGATCGCGTCGGCGGCGCCGATCTCGCGGACCTGCAGGTTGGCGCGCGTCGTGACGTCGGCATAGCCGCCGCCCAGCGTCTCGGCAGCGTCGGCTAGGCCGCGGAACTGCCACGCGGCGAGGACGCCGTTGGGGATACGTAGGCGGCACATGAACGAGTCCTGCGCCGGCGCGACGTAGAACAGGCCCTGGTACTTGGTCAGGAAGACGTCGATGCCCTTGGGGAACTGCCCGGCGGCGGCGCGCGCGGCGACCTCGTCGCGGCGGTCGAGCGGGTGACGCTGGCGCTTGGCGGTCTCCTCCGGCACCAGCTTGCCGCCGGCCGCGACCGCGCGGTCCTGCGCGGCGATCTGCAGGGCGTCGGCGGCATTGGCGGCGGCGTCGGGCGACGACGCCGCGCCGCGCCCGGCCAGCCGGTCGGCGGCCTTGCGCGCCTCGAGGCCGCTGACGAAGCCTTGCAGCCACTGCTTCTGCGCGTCGTCGAACGCCTGCACGGCAGGCCTCAGGCGGCGCGGGCCGGCACGCGATGCCGGGCGTAGAGGAACTCCAGCACGGCGGCGCGGCAGCGCGCGTACTCGGCGTCGGTCGCCAGCTCGAGCCGGCGGCGCGGCCGGTCGAGGCCGATCGTCAGCACCTCGCCGATCGTCGCCGACGGGCCGTTGGTCATCATCACCACGCGGTCCGACAGCAGCACCGCCTCGTCGACGTCGTGGGTGATCATCATCACCGTGTTGCCGAGCCGGGCGTGGATCTCCATCACGCTGTCCTGCAGGTGGGCGCGGGTCAGCGCGTCGAGCGCGCCGAACGGCTCGTCCATCAGCAGCACCTTGGGCTGCATGGCGAGCGCGCGGGCGATGCCGACACGCTGCTTCATGCCGCCCGAGACCTCGTGCGGCCGCTTGTCCTTGGCCTGGGCCATCTGCACCAGCTCGAGGTTGTGCATCACCCAGTCGTGGCGCTCGGCCTTGCTCTTGGTCGAGCCGAACACCTTGTCGACGGCGATCGCGACGTTGCCGTAGACGGTCAGCCACGGCAGCAGCGAGTGGTTCTGGAACACGATGGCGCGGTCCGGGCCGGGCGCGTCGACCACCTTGCCCTCGAGGAACACCTCGCCGGTGGTCGAGGTCAGCAGGCCGCCCAGGATGTTGAGCAAGGTCGACTTGCCGCAGCCGGAATGGCCGATCAGCGACACGAACTCGCCCTGGCGGATCGTCAGGTCGATGTCGCGCAGCACCTCCGTGGCCATCTGGCCGCGGCGGAAGCTCATGCCGACCTGCTCGAACTTGAGGTAGCTGTGGTCCATGGTCGCCTCCTACTGCGCCGACACGCCGTGGCCGACGAAGTGGCCGACCATCGCGATCAGCTTGTCGAGCAGGAAGCCGACGATGCCGATGTAGACGAGGGCCACGATGATGTCGCTGATGCGCGAGCTGTTCCAGGCATCCCAGATGAAGAAGCCGATGCCGACGCCGCCGATCAGCATCTCGGCCGCGACGATGGCGAGCCACGACAGGCCGATGCCGATGCGCAGGCCGGTGAATATGTAGGGCACGCTGGCGGGCAGCGTGATCTTCCAGAACACCTCCCACCACGACAGGCGGATCACCGCGGCGACGTTGCGGTAGTCCTGCGGGATGTTCCGCACGCCCACCGAGGTGTTGATGATGATCGGCCAGATCGAGGTGATGAAGATCACGAACAGCGCCGAGGGCTGGGCGTCGCGGAAGCCGGCCAGCGACAGCGGCAGCCAGGCGAGCGGCGGCACGGTGCGCAGCACCTGGAAGATCGGGTCGAGCCCGCGCATCGCCCAGGTGCTCTGGCCGATCAGGACGCCCAGCGCGATGCCGACCACCGCCGCGATGCTGAAGCCGATGGCGACGCGGCCGAGGCTCTTGCTGATCTGCCAGAACGCGCCCTTGTCGACGCCGCCATTGTCGTAGAACGGGTCGGCGATGAAATCCCACGCGTCGGCCACCACCTTGGTCGGCGGCGGCAGGCGCGCGCCGGGCTCCGAGCACAGGAGCTGCCAGACGAACAGCGTGACGCAGAGCACGATGAGCGGCGGCAGCACGATGCTCGCGACGTGGCGGGCAAGCTCGCCCAGCCGCTGCAGCGCCGGCCGCACCGGCGGCCGGAACGCGACGATCTCGCCGCCGCTGCCGGCGCCCGGGCGCACCGGCGCGTCGGGAACCGGCATGTCCGCCGCGGTGACGATCGCGGCGCCCGCCTTGGGAACGGCGACCATCACGCCACCTTCTTGATCTGCAGCGACGCGAGGTAGCCCTTCGGGTCGGCCGGGTCGAACACCTTGCCGTCGAAGAAGGTCTCCTTGCCGCGCGACGTGCTCTTGGGCACGTCGGCCTCGGCGGCCGAGATGTTCTTGGCGGCCTGGCGCCACAGGTCCTCGCGGTTGACCTTGCCGATGATCGCCTTGGTGTCGAGATCCATCGGCAGCTTGCCCCAGCGCTGGTTCTCGGTGAGGAACCACAGCTCGTGGCTCTGGTAGGGATAGGACACGCCGCCCTTCCAGAACTTCATCAGCTGGTCGGAGTTCTCGACGACCTTGCGGCCGTCGCCGTAGTTGAACTTGCCCTTGATGCGATTGACGATGTCGGCGGGCGGCACGTTGAACCACTGGCGCTTGCCGATGATCTGCGCGAGCTCGTCCTTGTTCTCCATCTTGTCGCACCACTGCTGGGCCTCCATGACGGCCATCAGCACGGCCATCGCGGCCTTGGGGTTCTTGTCGACCCAGTCGGCGCGCATGCCGAGCGACTTCTCCGGGTGGTCCTTCCAAAGTTCGCCGGTCATCGCGGCGGTGAAGCCGATGTCCTGGTTGACCAGCTGCTCGTTCCACGGCTCGCCGACGCAGAAGGCGTCCATGTTGCCGACCTTCATGTTGGCCACCATCTGCGGCGGCGGCACGACGATGGTCGAGACGTCCTTGTCGGGATCGATGCCGGCGGCGGCCATCCAGTAGCGGATCCACAGGTCGTGGGTGCCGCCGGGGAAGGTCATCGCGGCCTTCACTTCCTTGCCCGCCGCCTTCTTCTTGGCGAAGGCCTCCTTGAGCGGCTTGGCGTCGATCGTGACGCCCAGCCCCTTGAACTCGTTGGAGACCGACAGGCCCTGGCAGTCGTAGTTGAGGCGGCACAGGATATACATCGGCACCGGCTTGTTCTCGGCCGTCGTGGTGCCCAGCGAGATCTGGTACGGCTTCGGCGTCAGGATGTGCGCGCCATCGATGCCGCCGGCGCCGCCGCCCAGCACGATGTTGTCGCGCGTCGTGCCCCACGACGCCTGCTTGGCGACGTTGGCGTCGGTGATGCCGTACTTGTCGAACAGCTTCTTTTCCTTGGCGATGATCAGCGGCGACGCGTCGGTCAGCGCGATGAAGCCCAGCGTCACCTTGTTGGTCTCCGGCCCGCCGGCCTGCGCGAAGGCGCCGGCCGGGAAGGCGGTGCGCACGGCGCCGACCAGCGCGGCGGTGGCGGTGGCGCCCTTGATCAGGCGGCGGCGGCCGAACGAGACGGTCTTGCTAGCCATTGGCAATCTCCTGCGCTGAAGTCCCTGGAGCGGTCCTGGAAACGGTGGATGAAGGCAGCGGCTCGCCGTGGCCGCCGGGCGGCAGGCGGTCGGCGTCCGGGCACGCCACGCCCATATCGCGGGCGGCGGCGCGGTAGAGGTCGGTGCGGTAGACGCGGTCGGCGACCGCCTTGATGTCGGTGTCGGGCGGGGCCTGGCCCCAGCGCACCATCTGGGCCAGGAACCAGTCGGCGTGGCTGCGCCACGGGAAGTTGGCGAAGTCGCGCTGGAAGACGTGGAAGCCGGGCCGCTCCAGCGTGCGCGCCATCACCTCGACCGGCATGTTGAGGTAGCGCGGGTTCGACAGGATGCGCGCCGCCTCGGGCCGGTTGGCCGGCTCGTCGAGCCACAGGCAGGCCTCGATCAGGGCGCGCACCAGGGCGCGCAGCGTGTTGGGATTGTTGGCCGCCCACGACTCGGTGCAGCCCAGCACCTTCTCCGGCATGCCGGTCCAGATGTCCGGCCCGGTCAGCGCGATGCGGCCGATGCCCAGCGCCTGCGCCTGCTGGTTCCACGGCTCGCCGACGCAGTAGCCGTCGATCGCGCCGCCCGACAGGTAGGCCACGGTGTGCGGCGGCGGCACCGTGACGAGCCGCACGTCGCGGTCGGGATCGAGCCCGCCCGACGACAGCCACAGCCGCACCATGTAGTTCTGCGCCGAGTAGGGGAACACCGAGGCGAGCACCACCGGCTTCGCGCCGGCGGCCTTGCGCTTCGCCACGACGGCGGCCAGCGCGCGCGCGTCGAGCGGGCCGTCCGCCGCGACCAGGCCGGGCGCGGCCTGCTCCATCTCCTGCCACAGCGCGGTCGACAGGGTCAGCGCGTTGCCGTTGACCTGCAGCGTCATGGCGTTGACCAGCGGCACGCCGACGCTGTCGATGCCGAGCGTCAGCGCGAGCGGCAGCGGCGCCAGGATGTGCGAGGCGTCGAGCTTGCCGAGCGCCAGCTTGTCGCGGACGTTGGCCCACGACACCTCGCGCACGATCTCGACCTCGATTCCCTGGCGCTCGTAGGCGCCGAGTTCCTCGGCGAGCACGATGGCCGCGCAGTCGATGATCGGGATGAACCCGACCTTGATGTTCGGTCGCTCCAGCTCGGCCATGCCGTCCGCACCTCAAACGAAAAACGGCGCCCCGCGCGGCCGGGCAAGGAGGAGGTGCCGACCGTGCAGGACGCCGTTGTCCAGGCGACGGACCATCGTTGGTCCGTCTTCAAGAAGAGAGCGAGCCCGCCATTGGGCTCGCGGACAGAGCAGCAGGAAGCGTGCCAGCCGGCGATGCGCGGCTAAGTGCCTGAAACGGCGCGATTGTCGGCGATGGCGCGCGGTGACGCGTGTCGGCGTCGATGCTGCCTCGCTGTGCAGATCATGCCCCTGCGACGGGCAGGGCGATGATGATGAAGGGTCCCTCGCTACGCTCGGGATGACAAGGAAGGCGCGCGGCATGACGGCCTCTTCCTGTCATCCCGAGCGCAGCGAGGGACCTTTCCCTTTCACCCCTTCAACACGCGCGCGTAGGTGACGAAGTCGCGCGCCACCTCGCCGATGCGCTTGTTCTGGTCCATCGCCAGCTTGCGCAGCAGGCGGTAGGCCGCCTCCTCGCCCAGCCCGCGCTGTTCCATCAGCAGGCCCTTGGCGCGGTCGATGGTCTTGCGCTCGACCAGCGACAGCCGCGTGCGGTCGAGTTCCTCGCGCATCGCCTGGTAGCGGTTGAACTGCGCCACCGCGACGTCGACCACCGGCCGCACGCGGTCCTGCGCGACGCCCTTGACGACGTAGGCCGAGACGCCGGCATCGATCGCGGCGGCGATGGTCGCGGGATCGGAGTCGTCTACGAACAGGGCGATCGGCCGCGGCGCCTGGTCGGTGGTGCGGCGCATGTCCTCGATGGTGTCGCGGCTGGGACTGTCGATGCTGACGACCACCACGTCGGGCTCGAGGTCGCGCACCCGGCTGATCAGGTCCTGCGTGCCGTCGAGCCGCGCCAGCAGGCGATAGCCGGCCGCCGCCAGGCCGGCCTGCACGATCTCCGCCCGGGCCGGGTTGTCATCGATCAGCAGGACGGACAGCGCCTTGGTCACAACGGACCGCGGGGCGCAAGGACCGTGCCATCGACCTTTACGGCGTCGCTTCGACCAGCCTTCCGTCGTCCCAGCGGCCCGACTGCACCGTGCCGTTCGGCAGCGTGACCTGGCCGTAGCCGTGGCGCTTGCCGTTGCGGAAGCCGCCGGCGTAGCGCTCGCCGCCGACCTGCTCGACGCCGGGACCTTCCAGCAGGTCGTTGCGGAACTCGCCGGACTGCACGACCACCGGCTCGGCCAGCGTGCGTCGCGTGCCCAGCCCGTCGAAGCGGCCGCCGGAGAAGCTGCCCTCGGTGCGTTCGACGCCCGGCTTCTCGCGCGCGCCCATGCCAGTGGCCTGGCCGTCGCGCCACTGGCCGGCGTAGCGCGTGTCGTCGGCCAGCCGCACCGTGCCCAGCCCGTTCAGGCGATCGTCGTTGAAGTCGCCGGCCTGGCGTTCGCCGCTCGCCAGCTCGACGACGCCCAGCCCCTGCCGCTTGCCGTCGACGACCTGGCCCACGTAGGACAGCCCGTCGCTCGACAGGCGTTCGGCGTTCGGCAGGTCCGGGCGCGCCGCGCGGGCAGCGACGATGCGCGCCTCGCCCGCCATCGCCCGCGCCGCGCCCGACGCTTCCTCGGCGCGTTCCTGGAGCGCGCGCGCCGCGGTCGCCGCCTGCCCCGCCGGCTCGGCGAGCGACGGCCTGGCCGTCGAAGGCGCGGCCGGCGGACGCGGTGACGGCGTCGCCGCTTGCGTCGGCGTCGACGGCGGCGCCGGTGAAGGTGAGGGCGTCTGGGACGGCGCGGGTTGCGACGGGGCCGTCGCCGTCGAGGTGGCGGGCGGCGGCACGAACCGCGCCCACACCTGGTCGAGCAACGGCTGGATGCGACGCAGGCCGCCCGCCGCCAGCACGATCACGAACAGCACGATCAGCCAGCGCCACGACCGGCGACGGCGGCGCGGCGCCGGCTCGGCCACGACGACGGGCGTGGGCGCGCGCCGGGCGCCGCCGAGCCGTGGCGGCGCCATCGCGCCCGCTCCGGCCGAGGCCGGCGACGCGGCGGGGTTGGGCTGGGTGGGCGGCTCGAGCCGCTGGGTCGGCGCATCGGCGACGCGGCCGATCGTCGGACCGAACAGCGCCGCCCACTCGGCGATCGACTGCGGCCGGTCGGGCGCGGCGAAGGCCAGCGCGTGGTCGATCGCGGCGAGGAACTGGCGGTCGTAGCGCTGGTCCGCGAGGTCGACCAGCGGCACGTAGGGATCGTGGCCGACGCGCGCCGCTGCCTCGGGCGGCGCCCGGCCCGCGATGCACTGGTAGAGCACGGCAGCGGCCGCGTAGATGTCGCTCCACGGCCCCTGCTTGCCGTCGGTCGCGTACTGCTCGATCGGCGCGTACTGCGGCGTCATCACGTTGGTCAGCGTGCGCGTGCGGCCGCCCATCACCTGGCGCGCGGCGCCGAAATCGATCAGCACCGGCACGCCGTCGGTGCGCCGCACGATGATGTTGGCCGGCTTGATGTCGCGATGCAGGAAGCCCTGCGCATGCACCGTCGCCAGCCCCTTGAGCAGTCCCTCGGCGAGGCGGCGCACGACGTCGGCGGGCACGCGGTCGTTGGGCGCGCGCAGCAGCTCGGCGACGCTGCGGCCGTCCTCGAACTCCATCACGGTGTAGGCGGTGCCGTTGGCCTCGAAGTAGCGCAGCACCGGCACGATGTGGAGGTGGCGGAAGCGGGCCAGCGCCCGCGCCTCGTCGAGGAAGCGCTCGAGGCCCCAGCCGAAATCCTCGGCGTAGCGGCTGCCGCGCGGCACCACCGTGCCGCCGGCGTCGCGCACGGCGTACTCGACCGGCAGGTATTCCTTGATGGCGACGATCTTGGCGAGCTGGGTGTCGAAGGCGCGGTAGGTGATGCCGAAGCCGCCGTGGCCGATCACCGCGTCGAGCCGGAAATCGCCGATCAGCGTGCCGGCGGGAAGAGCTTGGACGTTGTCGGATGACATGGACGGAAGCGCACCTCGACCCTAGATGCGCGTTCCGGGCCGGGCGCACAAGCGCCGTGCGGCCCGGGGAGCCGGCGTCAGCGGCTGACGATGGTGGCGGGCTGGGTCGGGCTGAAGCGCGGCATGCCGCCGTCGCGGAACTCCGGCAGGAGTTGCATGATCATGATGAACACGCACAGGCCGATGGCCGTCAGCATGGTTGCAGGTCGTGTGCGCAGGACTGGCGCCGGGCTGGTGCCCCGCTGCGAGTCCGAAGCTCGCTGAATGTCCGACATTCGGACCCCCAAAATGACTGCTCAAAAAACGTGGCCGAACGGCCCTCAATGGTGGGCCAAGCCAAGGCAAACCCTACGCCTCCAAATTGCCTCGATCAAGAAAAATGTTTCATTCACAAAGACTTATCTTTGTTCACTGCACCACCACATGAAGCCACAACAGGTGGCGTCGGCTTCCGGAGAGGGCCACCTCTTATGGTCGGGGTCCGCGCTCCCAATATCTCCCGCGCACAAGCCGCCGAGGCAGAGTAGGATCGTTCGATGAAGCCAACCGCCCGACACGACAACGTGCGCACCCTGGTGCTGACCGGCGCGAGCCGCGGCATCGGCCATGCCACCGTGAAGAAGTTCAACTCGAGCGGCTGGCGGGTCATCACGATCTCGCGCCAGCCGTTCAGCGCGCTGTGCCCGTGGCCGGGCGGCGGCGACAACCACGTCCAGCTCGACCTCGCCGACCCGGTCGATATCGGCCGCGGCATCGAGCAGATCCGCGCGCGGCTGGCCGGCGGCCGGCTCGACGCGCTGGTCAACAACGCCGCGATCTCGCCCAAGAGCAAGAGCGGCGAACGGCTGGGCGCGATGGACACGCCGTTCGACCTGTGGCGCCAGGTGTTCAACGTCAACTTCTTCGCGCCGGTGGCGCTGGCCCGCGGCCTGGTCGACGAGCTGTCGACCGCGCAGGGCGCCGTCGTCAACGTGACCTCGATCGCCGGCAGCCGCGTCCACCCGTTCGCGGGCTCGGCCTACGCCACCTCCAAGGCGGCGCTGGCGGCGCTGACCCGCGAGATGGCGCACGACTTCGGCCCGCGCGGCATCCGCGTCAACGCCATCGCGCCCGGCGAGATCGACACCTCGATCCTGTCGCCCGGCACCGAGAAGATCGTCGAGGAGCAGATCCCGATGCGTCGCCTCGGCACGCCGGACGAGGTCGCCGACGTCATCCACTTCCTGTGCGAGAAGGGCGCGAGCTACGTTTCCGGCGCCGAGATCCAGATCAACGGCGGCCAGCACGTCTAGGAAGCGAAGGAAGGTTCCAGGAGTACCGCGATGGACACGCTCACCAGCATCAAGGGCGAAACCGGGCGCGACGCGCGCCGCCGCATCCGGGCCGGCGCCTTCCGGCACCCGACCTCGGGCATGGCGCCGGGCTACGTCCAGGGCAACCTCGCGATCCTGCCGAAGGAATTCGCCGCCGACTTCGCGCGCTTCTGCCAGCTCAATCCCAAGCCCTGCCCGGTGCTGGGCCAGTCCGAGCCGGGCGACTGGCGCCTGCCGACGCTGGGCGAGGACCTCGACATCCGCACCGACATCCCGCGCTACCGCGTCTGGAAGAAGGGCGAGCTGGTCGAGGAAGTCGACGACCTGAAGGGCGTGTGGCGCGATGACCTCGTGTCGTTCGTGCTCGGCTGTTCCTTCTCTTTCGAGGAAGCGCTGGTCGAGAACGGGCTGGAGATCCGCCACCAGAGCTGCAACGTGAACGTGCCGATGTACCGCACCAACATCGAGTGCACGCCGGCCGGCCCGTTCCGCGGGCCCATGGTGGTGTCGATGCGGCCGTTCCGGCCGGCCGACGCGATCCGCGCCGTGCAGGTCACGACCCGCTTCCCCTCGGTGCACGGCGCGCCGGTCCATCTCGGCAAGCCGGAGATGATCGGCATCAAGGACATTTCCAAGCCCGACTACGGCGATGCCGTGCCGGTGCGCGACGACGAGCTGCCGGTGTTCTGGGCGTGCGGCGTCACCCCGCAGTCGGTGGTGGCGACGGTGAAGCCCGAGTTCTGCATCACCCACGCGCCCGGCTACATGCTGGTGACCGATCTCCTGAACTCGCGGCTGGCCGTCCTCTGACGATGGTGCGCCTCGACCTCGACGGCCGCGCCTGCGAGATCGACACGCTGGTGATCGCCGGCTGGACCGGCCGCGACGTCGCCGCGCTCGAGCATCACATCGAGGAGCTGAAGGCGATCGGCGTGCAGCCGCCGTCGTCGGTGCCGCTCTACTACCGCGTCGCCGCCAGCCTGCTGACCCAGGCCGACGCCATCGAGGTGCTGGGCGACGACAGTTCCGGCGAGGCCGAGCCGGTGCTGGTCGGCACGCCCGACCGGCTGTGGGTCACGGTCGGCTCGGACCATACCGACCGCAAGCTCGAGACCTACGGCGTCGCGCCGTCGAAGCAGGTCTGCGCCAAGGTGGTCGGCCGCCACGCGTGGCGCTTCGAGGATGTCGAGCCGCATTGGGACAAGCTCATCCTGCGCAGCTTCATCGCCGAGCACGGCAAGAAGGTGCCGTACCAGGAAGGCCTGCTGGCCAGGATCCGGCCGATGCGCGAGCTGATCGCCGGCTGGCGCGGCGACAAGCGCCTGCCGTCCGGCGTCGCGATGTTCTGCGGCACGCTGCCGGCGATCGGCGGCATCCGGCCCTCGACCCGCTTCGACATGGAGATCGAGGACCCGGTGCTGGGCCGCACCCTGTCGCACGGCTACACGATCGAGGCGTTGCCGGTCGTTTCGTGAATGGCTTCCCTGCAGGGGCGATCTTGCTTCCCGGCCGCCGCGGGCCGTAGGGTCGCGACTCCAGGGAGGAACGACGCTTCATGATCAAGGGCGCCTACGACGGGATCACCGTGCTCGACTTCACGCAGGGCGTGGCCGGGCCGCATGCCACCATGCTGCTGGCCCTGCACGGCGCCACCGTCATCAAGATCGAGCCGCCCGAGGGCGACTGGGGCCGCGCGCTGGGCGAGCTGAAGGGCGATCACTGCGCCCACTCGGTCGCCTTCAACCGCGGCAAGCGCTCGATCGCGCTCGACCTCAAGTCGGCCGACGGCCGCGCCGTGGTGCAGAAGCTGATGGCGAAGGCCGACGTCATCGTCGAGAGCTTCCGGCCCGGCGTGATCTCGCGGCTGGGCTTCGGCTACGAGGAAGCGAAGAAGGTCAACCCGCGGGTCGTCTACTGCTCGGTCTCGGGCTTCGGCCAGACCGGTCCCTACAGCAAGCGGCCGACCGTCGACGGCCTGATCCAGGCCTTCAGCGGCATGATGGTGATGAACAAGCTGCCCGACGGCACGCCGTGGCGGCAGGGCATGATCGCGGTCGACGTCACGACCGGCCTCTACACCTTCCAGGCGCTGGCGACGGCGATCATGCGCCAGCTGCGCTACAACGAGGGCAGCTACATCGACTCTAGCCTGATGCGCGCCGCCGCCGCCTACCAGGGCGCCAAGCTGATGGAGTGGGTGTTCTCCAACGGCACGCCGCCGCCGCTCTACATGCCGGCCGGCAGCTACAAGTCGGCCAACGGCTACATCATGCTGAGCGCCATGCGGCCGCACCACTTCAAGGCGCTGTTCGAGCTGGTCGGCCGCAAGGACATCGCCGAGGACCCCGAGCTGCAGAGCCACGAGGGCCGCATCCGCAACGCCGCCCGCATCATCAAGGCGCTGCAGGAGGAGATGCCGAAGAAGACCACCGAGGAGTGGATCTCGATCCTGCAGCCCAAGGAAGTGTTCTGCGAGCGCGTGAACAACTACGCCGACTACCTCGAGCATCCGCACGTCAAGGAAACCGGCGCGGTCGACTGGATCGAGCAGGACGGGTTCGGCCGCATGCCGGTCGCCAACATTCCCGGCCTGCCGCCGGCCAACGAGCACCCGCCGCAGCAGCACGCGCCGCACATCGGCGAGAACGGCCGCGAGGTCCTGGCCGACATGGGCTACAGCACCGCCGAGATCGACGCGATGATCGCCCGCGGCGGCATCAAGGCGCCGGCCGCGGAGGCGAAGGCGGCGGACTAGGTCGGAAAGCCGCGGAGCACCCGGCCTACGGCTTCTGCCCGGCGGCAGCCATCACGGCTTCGGTATTGGTCAGCCAGACCAGCGGCTGCTTCTTCAGGGCCTCCAGCACGCGGCGGAACGAGGCGGCGCCCGACGGCGTCCCCATGACGAAGGGATGCACGCCGATCGCCACGACCGTTGCCGGACGTCCGGGGTCGGCAGCGGCCTCGCGCGCCAGCTCGCCGACATAGTCGATCCATTGCCGTTCGAGATCGACCGGCTCCTTCAGCCGCGAGAGATATTGCCCCATGTCGACCGGCTGCGGCGGATAGGGGATCATGACCAGCGGCCCACCCGGCGTCAGCAGGCGGGACAGCACGTCGGAGTCCATGCCGTCGAGCGTGTACCGGATGCCCTCGGCCGCCGTCGCCGGGAAGGTGTCGAGGTTGGGGTAGACGCTGGGGCTCGACCAGCCGCGCGATCGCACGCCCGTGCTCTTCTCGATCCGGTCGAGCGTGTTCCGGATGTAGGCCTTCTGCGCCTCGATCCCCTTGTCGAGCGGCAGCATCTCGGTCGAATTGTTGACGCCGTGCGCCACGATCGATGCCGCGGGCACGGACGCCCTGAACGACTTCCAGACATCGGGATGCTTCTCGGGAAACTCGGCATTCAGCGCCACGCTGAGCGGCACGTCGAGCTCCCTGAAGAGCCGGCCGACCCGCGGCACGCCCCATTCGATGGCGTACTGCCGGAACGCCTCGTCGACGATGTCGGGGTGGCGGTCGGTCATGTCGGACCGGAAGTTCGGACCGTGCCCCTTGCCCCAGAACTCGACATACAGGACGAAGCACACCGCCACCTTCTTGCCGCCCGGCCACTGCCCGATCGGCATGGCCTCGCGCGGGGCTCCCGTGATCCAGTCCGTCACGGTCTGGCCGGAGGCCGGCGCCCCCAAGAGGAGCAAGCCCAGCAGGGCAACGAGGCGTGAGAGCTTGGGCATGCGTGTCCTGTGTCGGACTATCCGACCTCGAACCCGTACCCGAAGGGATCGCGACTGTCGACGAAGATGGTGTCGAGGCCATGCTGGCGCGCCCCGCCGGCGCTCGAGGGCACGCGCCGGCGGCGATGGCGAAGGTGGCGGACCAGCCGCCCCCTTCTCCCACCTCAGCCCTTCTTGAAGACCTTCTCGCAGACGGACTTGGCGAAGTCCGTCGAGATGGCGCGCGAACCGCCGGACAGCTTGGCCAGGCCGATCAAGCCGCCGCCGCTGGTCCGCTCCTGGACGTAGTACTCGGCCGCGACGCTCTTGTCCTCGGGGCGGACGAACTTCACCTCGGCGGCCACCTCGTGGCTGTCGCCGACCAGCATCACCATCCCGGTGTTGGCCAGCTTGAAGTTGTCGACACGGACCAGCATCTCGTACTTCGTCGGGCCGGTCGCGCACTGCGCGAGCTTCGCCTCGAGCGCCGCCTGGAGTGCGGCAATCGCGTCCTCCGGCACCTGCGGCGCGCTGTTCGTGATGAAGATGCTGCCGATGGAGGCCTGAGCGGCGGTCTGCGGCGACCAGACCTGGATGGGACGAACGGGCTCGGCACAGCCGGCGAGCGAAAGAGCGATCACGCAGATCGCGGCACGACGAATCGACAAGGCAATCTACTCCAAGCTTTCCAACGACCCCGCACACAGCTAAGGGACGGCTTAGAGAATTGCGCTCGGAGATACAACCTTGACGTTTAATACCACTATCTATGTTATCTCTTTGATTGTGCTGCTAATTGGCTGCACCGCATCGGACAACACCTCTCCCGCCGCAGGCGACGCCGCCGCCACTACGCCGTCCCAGTCCGACGTCCGGATCACCGGGCTCGCCAACCTCAAGCAGACGGCGTTGGTGCTGACCGATAGTTGCCGGTCGATGAAGTTCGAGACGGATCGCCGCCCGCAAGCGCGGGCCGCGATCGACCGCGCGCTGGAATCGTATGCGAAGAAGACGCCGGGCGGGTTAACGGTCGACGTGCAGTCCCTGTCGGTCAAGCTGCGCTGCCATTTCAGCGGGGCGGGCAACTTTGGCAGCTACTGCGCCGCCGACGCGACACTGCGCTTGACGGTGTCGGGTCCCGGTCTCGCCAGCCCGATCGCGCTCGATACCACCCGGGAAGCCAGCGAGAGCAGCACGCAGGTCCTGATCTGCCTGAACGCCATGCCGGCCGTCACGGCGGTCGTCGACAAGGTGGTGAACGAGTCGCTAAGCGATCTCCAGCGCCAAATGGCGGCCCGCAGCGGCGACGCACCGCGCTAGGCGTCGCGGTCGGCCCCGTCACGCCGACGCCAGGAACCGCTCGACGTCGCGCGGCGAGCGCAGGCGGATCACCGTCTTGCCGGGCGGCAGGTCGGCGCAGGCGCGCTCGAAGCGGTCGCGGTTGAGAGCATGGGTGCGCCAGCCCCACAGCAGGATCGATTGCTTGCTGAGGAAGGCCTGGCGGAAGGTCTCGCGGTTGCCGGTGCCCCACAGTTCCTCGCGGGTCCGGATGCGCCGCCACGTCCGGCGCAGCAGGCGGCCCATCACCAGCGGCCGCGGCAGGTCGAGCCAGACCAGCGTGTCGGCAGCGCTCCAGGTCAGGTCGCGGACCTGGCCGTAGATGCCGACCACGATCCAGCCGTCCTCGGGACCGCCGTCGCGGATCTCGCACTCGACGCGATGGCGGAACAGGTCGAGCGGCGCCGGTTGCCAGTCGCGGCCCCAGTACAGCGCGTCGAGCTCGACGACGCGCAGGCCGGTGCGCGCCGCGAGGCGCTCCGCCAGCCAGCTCTTGCCCGATCCTGTCGTGCCGAAGACGACGACACGCTTCATCGCTACGCCCTCTAACCGCGCAAACTGTAGCGTCAAACGCGGCGTCATCGTAGGGTGCGGCCGACCGCTTCGGAGAGCCTTGATGCCGCAGACCCTGTTTCGAAACATGAACCTGCTCGACCCGCGCTGGAACGAGCCGCGCGGCGGCTACGAGGTGCTGGTCGAGGGCGACACCATCAAGGAGGTGTCGTCGAAGCCGATCAAGGCGGCGAACGCCCGGGTGGTCGACTGCGGCAAGCGCACCCTGATGCCGGGCCTGATCGACTGCCACGTCCACGTGTTCCTGGCCGAGGTCAACATCCGCAACCTCGAGCACATCCCGCTGACCCTGCTGACCGCCAAGGCGGCCGACCTGATGAAGGGCATGCTGAACCGCGGCTTCACCACGGTGCGCGACACCGGCGGCGCCGACTGGGGCATCAAGACCGCGGTCGAGAGCGGCCTGATCCCGGGCCCCCGCCTGTTCATCTCGGGCCGCGCCATCGGTCCGACCGGCGGCCACTCGGATTCGCGCCGCCGCACCGACATGGGCGCGTCGTGCGGCTGCTGCAACGGCCTCGTCTACTCGATGGCGGTGGCCGACGGCGTCGACGAGGTCCGCAAGCTGGTGCGCGAGCAGATGCGCCAGGGCGCCGACCAGGTGAAGATCATGTGCTCGGGCGGCGTCGCCTCGCCCTACGACCCGCTGCACTCGCTGCAGTTCTCGGAAGGCGAGATCGCCGCCGCCTGCGAGGAGGCCAAGGCATTCGGCCGCTACGTGCTGGCCCACGCCTACACGCCCGAGGCCATCACCCGCGCCGTGTCGAACGGCGTGCGCACCATCGAGCACGGCAACCTGATCGACGCGAAGTCGGCGAAGCTCCTCAAGTCGAAGGGCGGCTACATGATCGCCAACCTCGTCACCTACTTCGTGATGAAGGAGAGGGCGGCGCAGTTCGGCATGACCCAGGACATGCTCGACAAGAACGACATCGTGATGGAAGGCGCGCTGCGCTCGCTGGAGATCTGCAAGGCGGCCGGCGTCAAGGTCGGCTACGGCAGCGACCTGCTGGGCCAGCTGCAGGTCGAGCAGAGCCGCGAGTTCATCTTCCGCGCCGAGGTCCTGAAGCCGATCGAGATCATCCGGCAGGCGACCACGGTCGGCGCCGAGATCCTGCGCCAGGAAGGCAAGCTGGGCGTCGTCGCGCCGGGTGCCTTCGCCGACCTGATCGTGGTCGACGGCAACCCGCTGAAGAAGCTCGAGCTGTTCCTCGACCAGGGCGCCCACCTGCCGGTCATCATGAAGGGCGGCCAGTTCCACAAGAACACGCTCAAGTAGGCCCGCGATGTCCTCCGTCCTCTTCAAGAACCTGAATCTCCTCGATCCGCGCTGGAAGGAAGCGCGGCCGGGCTACGAGGTGCTGGTCGAGGGCGGCCTCATCAAGGAAGTGTCGTCGAAGCCGATCAAGGCGTCGAAGGCGCGCGTCGTGAACTGCGGCAAGCGCACGCTGATGCCCGGCCTGATCGACTGCCACGTGCACACGCACCACAGCGAGGTCTACATCAACCGCATGGAGGCGGTGCCGCTGACGCTGATGATGGCGCGCTCGGCCGGGCGCCTGAAGCGCATGCTGGACCGCGGCTTCACCACGGTGCGCGATGCCGGCGGTGCCGACTGGGGCACCAAGACCGCCGTCGAGTCGGGCCTGATCCCCGGCCCGCGCCTGTTCATCTCGTGCCGCTCGATCGGCCCGACCGGCGGCCACAACGACCGCAACCGCCGCACCGACATCGGCCCGCCCTGCCTGTGCTGCAACGGCATGGTGTTCATCCGCTGCATCGCCGACGGTCCCGACGCGGTGCGCAAGGCGGCGCGCGAGCAGATGCGCCAGGGCGCCGACCAGGTGAAGCTGATGGTGTCGGGCGGCGTCGCCTCGCCCTACGACCCGCTCGATTCGCTGCAGTTCAGCGAGGACGAGATCCGCGCCGCCGTCGAGGAGGCGACCGCGTTCGGCCGCTACGTGCTGACCCACGCCTACACGCCCGAGGCGATCACCCGCGCCGTGAACTGCGGCGTGCGCACCATCGAGCACGGCAACCTGGTCGACGCGCCGACCGCGAAGCTGATGGCGAAGAAGGGCGTCTACATGATCCCGAACCTCGTGACCTACGACGCCATGAAGCGGCGGGCGAAGGAGCTCGGGATGCCGAAGGAGATGCTCGACAAGAACGACGAGGTTCTCCAGTACGGCTACGCCGAGCTCGAGCACTGCCGCCGCGCCGGCGTGAAGATGGCCTATGGCTCGGACCTGCTGGGCGCGCTCGAGGACGAGCAGACCGGCGAGTTCCGCATTCGCGGCGAGGTCATGCCGGCGATCGACGTGATCCGCTCGGCGACCACGATCGGCGCCGAGGTGGTGCGCCAGGAAGGCAAGCTGGGCGTCATCGCGCCGGGCGCCCATGCGGACCTGCTGGTGGTCGACGGCGACCCGCTGAAGGACCTCGGCCTGTTCAAGGACGGCGGCCCGCACCTGTCGGTCATCATGAAGGCCGGCCAGTTCCACAAGAACACGCTGTGAGGACGACGCGCACTCCTCTCTCCTTCCTCCCTGCGCGTGAGCGCGGGGAGGTGTCGCCGTCTTCGGCGACGGAGGGGTCGAACGTCATGAGCGTGACCCCTCCGTCCGCTGCGCGGACACCTCCCCAACGATGTTGGGGAGGAAAATGAGCCTGCGACGCATCGCCCTGAACGGCGCCGCCGGGGTCGCGCTCGGCTACATCCTGATGCCGCTCGTCTTCGTCACCTGGCTGGCCTTCTTCCGGCAGGAGATTCCCTCCTTCCCGCCCGAGGGCTACAGCCTGCGCTGGTTCGCCTCGATCCTCGACCAGCCGAAATTCGTCGAGGGCTTCCGCATGAGTTTCCAGGTCGGCGTGCTGGCGACCGCGCTCGGCCTGGCGCTGGGCGTGCCGGCGGCGCTGGCGCTGGTGCGCGGCCGCTTCCGGCTGCGCCTGCCGCTGTCGCACCTGATGATGATGCCGCTGATCGTGCCGGGCGTCGTGCTGGGCACCGCGATGTACGTCTTCGAGGTCGAGGCCGAGAACGGGCTGGACGTCGACGTGCTGGGCACCTTCTACGCGCTGGTCGCGGGCCACACCGTGATCGTGATCCCGTGGGTGGTGCGGCTGGTGACCGCCAGCCTGGCCGGGGTCGACCGCAGCATCGAGGAAGCCGCGCAGAACCTCGGCGCCAACGCCTTCGTCACCTTCCGCCGCATCACGCTTCCGGCCATCCGGCCGGGTATCGTCGCCGGCGGCCTGTTCGCCTTCGTGACCTCGTTCGGCAACCTCGAGATGAGCCTGTTCCTGGTCGGGCCGGGCCGCACCACGCTGCCGATCGTCGTGCTGCAGTACCTCGAGTGGAAGATCGACCCGACGATCGCCGCCGTCTCGGTGGTGCAGATCTTGCTGATCGGCATCGCGATGCTGATCACCGACCGCTACGTCAAGCTGGCCCGGGTCGTCTGATGGCCCGGCTCGACATCCAGGACCTGGTCAAGCGCTACGGCGACTTCCATGCCGTGCGCGACGTCTCGCTGTCGATCGAGGACGGCGAGTTCCTCGTGCTGCTCGGGCCCTCGGGCTGCGGCAAGACCACGACGCTGCGCATGGTGGCGGGCTTCATCGAGCCGACCGCCGGCACGGTCCGGCTGGGCGGCGCCGACATCACCCGCCTGCCGCCGTGGAAGCGCAACGCCGGCATGGTGTTCCAGAACTACGCGCTGTTCCCGCACATGACGGTCGCCGAGAACGTCGCGTTCGGGCTGGAGATGCGCAAGGTGCCCAAGGCCGACATCGCGCGCCGCGTCGAGGAGACGCTGGCGCTGGTGCGGCTGGCCGGCTACGGCGGCCGCCTGCCGCGCCAGATGTCGGGCGGCCAGCAGCAGCGCGTGGCGCTGGCCCGCGCGCTCGCCGTCCGGCCCGACGTGCTGCTGCTCGACGAGCCGCTGTCCAACCTCGACGCCAAGCTGCGCCAGGAGGTCCGGGTCGAGATCCGCGAGCTGCAGCGCCAGCTGGGGCTCACCACGGTGATGGTGACGCACGACCAGGAAGAGGCGCTGACCATGGCCGACCGGCTGGTCGTCATGAGCGAGGGCCGGGTCCGCCAGGTCGGCAGCCAGCGCGACCTCTACGAGCGCCCGGCCGACCGCTTCGTCGCGGGCTTCGTTGGCCGCACCACCTTCCTCGAGGGCACCGTCGAGGCGCCCGGCCGCTTCCGTAGCGACGGTGGCCTGGCGCTGGCCTGTGCCGGCGGCGCGCCCGGCAAGGCGGCGCTGTCCCTGCGGCCGGAACGGGTCGAGATCGCGCCGGCCGGCGACGCCGCGGCGCTGGCCCGACTCGACAACCGGCTGCCCGGTACGGTGGAATTCGTGTCCTACCTCGGCGCCCTGGTCGACATCCATGTCCGCCTGTCGCCGACCGACCGGCTGGTCGTGCAGCTCGCCAACCGCGAGGGCGGTTTCACGCCCGACGTCGGCCAGCCGGTGCAGGTCGGCTGGAACGCGCCGGCGGCGCAGGTCTTCAACGCGTAAGAACGAAACAACAGGAGGTCTTCATGTCCGACAGCTTCTCGATCAACCGGCGCGGCCTCTTGGGCGGCGCCGCGGCGCTCGCGGCGGGGGCCGCCCTGCCGGCCAACGCGCAGGACAACCGCCGCGTCGTCATCGGCACCTGGGGCGGCGACTACTCGCGCCTGCTCACCAAGAACATCGACACGCCGCTGATGGTGCCGGCCAAGTGGGAGTGCATCCACGCCGAGGAGGCGCAGGATCCGCGCCGCGCCAAGATGATGGCCGAGAAGGCGCTGCGGCGCGGCACCAGCGACGTGCAGGGCTTCTCCGCCAACGACATGTACGACACCAACGTGGCCGGCCTGGTCGAGCAGCTCGACTACTCGAAGATGCCGAACGCCAAGAACCTGATCCCGTCGATGAAGTACCCCTACGGCATCGGCCACATCTACTCGGGCAAGGTCGTGCTCTACAACCCGGACGCCATGGCCGCGCCGACCGGCTTCGCCGACACGCTCGATCCCAAGCATGGCAACAAGCTGGGCATCATCGACATCCAGCGCCAGTACGTGATGATCGCCGCGGCGCTGGCCTCGGGCGGCTCGATGAGCAACTTCGAGCCGGGCAAGGAGCGGCTGCTGGCCTGCCGCAAGGCCGGGGCGCGCATCTACCCGTCGAACGAGGCCTTCGCGCAGGCGCTCAAGACCGGCGAGATCACCTGCGGCATCATGTGGAAGGCGCGCGCCGTGCAGTGGCAGAACGCCGGCATCAAGGTCGAGACCGTGGCGCCCAAGGAAGGCGTGCCGATGTACGTCTCGGGCTTCGTCATGCCGAAGAACGCCCCCAACAAGGAAGGCGCCTACGCCTGGCTGAACGCCATGATGGCGCCGTCGGCCCAGGAGGCCTTCGCCGTCGACATGGGCTACAACCCGACCGTCACCGACGCCAAGGTGCCCCCGGAAGTGCAGAAGCGCATCGGCTTCACGCCGGAGGAGCAGAAGCGCCTGGTCGACCTCGACTACGCCTACATGGCGAAGAACGACGTCGCCTTCCAGGACTGGTGGAACAAGGTCTTCAAGGGCTGAGATGAGCGACGCGGCGATCGCGGCCGGCCCCGTCGTCGAGCGACGGCGGGGCGAGGGCCTGACGGCGGCGGCCCTGGTCGGGCCCGCCACCGTCTTCGTCGCGATCTGCCTGCTGGCGCCGCTCGCCATCCTGCTGCGCTACAGCCTCAACGAGTTCGAGCCGACCCGGAAGATGATGGTCGAGGCGATCACCATCGCCAACTACGTCAAGTTCTTCACCGACCCCTACTACACCGCGATCCTCTGGACGACCGTGCGCATCGCCGTGCTGGTCACCGCCGTCTGCCTCGTGCTGGGCTTCCCGCTGGCCTACGTCGTGGCGCGCACCCAGAGCCGCTTCAAGAACCTGCTGATCATCTCGATCGTCCTGCCGCTGTTCGTCGGCAACTCGGTGCGCGCCGCCGGCTGGATGGTGGTGTTCGGCAACAAGGGCTTCGTCAATGCCAGCCTGATGGGGCTGGGCGTCATCTCGGCGCCGCTCGAGATCATGTTCACCGAGAAGGCGGTGGTGATCGGCATCATCGCCGTCAACCTGCCCTTCATGGTGCTGTCGCTGCAGAGCGTGATCGAGGGCATCGACCGCTCGGTCGAGGAGGCCGCCTTCAGCCTCGGCGCGCCGCCGGGCACCATGTTCCGGCGGGTGCTGTGGCCGCTCGCCCTGCCCGGCATCCTGTCGGGCACCATCCTGACCTTCATCCTGGCGATGAATGCCTACGCCACGCCCTTCCTGCTGGGCGGCCCGCTGTTCAAGATGATGGCGCCGCTGATCTACAACCAGTTCACCCAGCAGACCAACTGGCCGTTCGGCGGCGCGATCGCCTTCATCCTGATGACGGTGACGCTGTTGCTGACCGTCGCCGCCAACCTCATCTTCCAGCGCCGCGCCAACGCCCGCTGAACCGGACAGGAGGCCCTCATGGCCGACGACAACCGAACCCGCCGCTTCGCCGTCCTGATCGACGCCGACAACACCTCGCCGCGCATCGCCAGCGGCCTGTTCGAGGAGATCGCCCGCTTCGGCGAGGCGAGCGTCCGCCGGATCTACGGCGACTTCTCCAGCCCGCGCCTGCGCTCGTGGACCGAGATCCTGCAGAAGTACGCGATCGATCCCTACCAGCAGTTCGCCTACACCTCGGGCAAGAACGCGTCCGACATCGCGCTGGTGATCGACGCCATGGACCTGCTGCACAGCCGCCGCTTCGACGGCTTCTGCCTGGTCTCCTCCGACAGCGACTTCACGCGGCTGGCCTCGCGCCTGCGCGAGGAAGGCGCCGACGTCTACGGCTTCGGCACGCAGAAGACGCCGGAGAGCTTCCGCCAGGCCTGCCGCCGCTTCATCTACACCGAGAACCTGCTGCCCGAGGCCGCCGTGCCGGGCGAGAAGACCACCGTCGCCGGCCGCCAGCCGGCCAGCGCGGCGGTGCCGCTCTTGTCCAAGGCGCTGGCCCAGATCGAGACCGAGCAGGAAGGCTGGGTCGGGCTCGGCCTGTTCGGCCGCCGGCTGGCCAACATCGCGTCGGACTTCGATCCGCGCACCTATGGCTGCCGCAAGCTGTCCGACCTGATCCGCCAGGCCGGCGCCTTCGAGGTCGACCAGACCGAGGGCGGCTCGCTGCGCCTGCGCCTCAAGCCGGGCGCGCCGCCGCCATCGTCGACGCCGACGAGTAGCCCGCGTCGGCGGCGCGGCGGAAGAGGCCGTGGCGGCGCCGCCAAGCCGGCCGACGCCGCCTAGGTGTTGCTCCAAAGGCGCGTCGTGTAGGCGCCGGCGACGCCGGCATCGATCTGCTCGGCCAGCGCCGCGTCGCCGCCGACGCGCGGGGCGATAATGCGGCCGAACGAGACGCGGCCGGGGGCCGGCCAGGCCTTGGGGTCCCACAGCTTCGCCCGCACCACCGAACGGGCGCAGTGGAAGTAGCAGTGCTGGATGCGCACCCGCGTCGCCAGCAGCGCCGGCTTGCCCATCGAGGACAGCGACGCCACCAGCTCCGGGTCGTCGTAGACCTCGGCGGTGCCGGAGATGCGCAGCGTCTCGCCGGTCGCCGGCACGAGGCCGATCAGGCCGACCCGGCCGTTGGCCAGGATGTTGGTCAGGCCGAAGGCGAGGTTGTTGCCGACCCGCTCCGGGATCACCACCGTCCGCGGGTCCTCGACCCGGATGAAGCCCGGCTCGTCGCCCTTGGGCGACACCTCGACGGTGCCGTCGGCCGCGGTGGTGGCCAGCAGCGCGAACGGGCAGCGCTTGAGGAACTCGATCGACTGCTCGTCGAGCGCGTCGAGGATCTTGGCCTTGGTCGTCGGCTTGGGGTCGCCGATGACGCGGCGCAGGTCGGCGAGCGAGGTCAGGCGGGCCATGACGGCTCCTTTGCGAATGGTTCGCAACTACTGTCGCCGCTTCCGGGGCGCGGCGCAACTGGGCCGCGCAACTAGCGGGGCAGCCGGTCCATGTTGGCGTAGAGCCGGCGCAGCGCCTGGCGCAGCGTCTCGGCCTCGCGCGGCGTGAAGCCGGCCAGCGCGGTGCGCTCGTAGCGCTCGGCGATCGGCAGCAGCCGCGCGGTCAGGCGCCGCCCGGCCGGCGCGACGTGCAACAGCACGACGCGCGCGTCGGCGGGATCGCGTTGCCGCTTCACCAGCCGCCGCCGCTCCATGCCGTCGACCAGCCGGGTCAGCGTCGAGACCTCGATCGCCGTGGTCTCCGACAGGTCGCCCATGCGCCGCCCGTCGCGCTCGCGCAGCGCCGCCAGCACGCGCCACGCCTGCAACGACGCGCCCAGCGGCCGCACGTCCTTCTCGAAGGCCGCCGCGAGCCGCGCGCCGGCGCGGTTCAGGAGGTACGGCAGGTAGGCGTCGAGCGGTCCCATGCCCATCCCCCTACGCGAAGGCCGGCGCGACCTCCTTCATGAAGCGCTCCATCTGCTCCTTCACCATCGCGTGCGGCTTCTGGCCGTAGTTGAAGTAGAGGATGACCTCGGCGACACCCGCCGCCTCGACGGTCTTCAGCGTGTCGATGATGTGCTGCGGGCTGCCGCAGAGGATCGACTTGTCGGTCAGCTTCTCCGGCCGCATGTCGCGCAGGATGTTCACGATCTCGACGAAGTACTTGTAGGTCGGCGGCACGTTCTCCCCCGACGACGACGGGAAGGCGGCGACCAGCGCGTCCTGGAAATAGCGCACCAGCGCTTCCTTGCCGTAGCGCTCCTCCTCCGGAGTCGAGGCGATGTGCACGAAGTAGGAGCACATGGCGTTGCGCATCGGCCGCTTGAAGGAGGTCTCGCAGGTCTCGCGGTAGACGCGCACCGCGTCGGTCAGCGAGCCGTAGACCATGGCGGCCGCGAACGGCGCGTAGATCACGTTCCAGTCGTTCCTCGCGGCGAGTTCCATCGACGGCCGCGAGAAGCAGGCGACGTAGGGGCGCAGCGGGTTCTGCAGCGGCCTCGGCCGGATCTCGACGTCCTTGAACTCGTAGAAGCGGCCCTTGTGCGACCACTTGCCGGGCTCGGTCCACGCCCGCCACAGGATCTCCAGCCCCTCCGCGAACAGCTCGGACGAGTGCTCGAACGGCGCCTGGAACGGCTCGTACTCCTTGCGGTCGTAGCCGCGGCCGGCGGCGAAGTCGACGCGCCCGCCCGACAGCAGGTCGAGCGTCGCCCACTCCTCGGCGACATGCAGCGGGTGGTGGACCGGCAGCAGCGTCACCGCTGGGGCGAGCCGCAGCTTCGTGGTCGCACCGGCCAGCTGGGCGAGGATCGCCAGCGGCGAGGCGTTGACGCCCAGCAGGTTGAAGTGGTGCTCGCCGATCCACGCCGAGTTCAGCCCGACCTTCTCGGCCCACAGCGCCTCGGCGTAGATGTCCCTGATGAAATCCTCGGCCGAACGCGTGTTGCCGGGATAGCGGTTGTCGCTCAGCGTGAAGTACCCGAACTTCATGGCGGTCCTCCCTCGTTCATTTTTCTTTCCTCCCTGCGCGCGAGCGCGGGGAGGTGTCCGCGCAGCGGACGGAGGGGTCAAGGGCAGCCCGACGGTTGCCCATGACCCCTCCGTCGGCGAAGACGCCGACACCTCCCCATGCTGACGCATGGGGAGGAAATTTGTAAATGCAAATGATCAGCCGGCCAGGGTGACGATCCAGTCGCGGAAGGCCTTGATCTTGCGGCGGCGGATCGCCTCGGCCGGATAGACGAGGTAGTAGGCCGCCTCGGACGACATCTTGAAATCGAACGGCACGACCAGCCGGCCGGCCTCGAGGTCGGGCGCCACCAGCGCGTGGCGGCCGAGCGCGACGCCCAGCCCGTCCATCGCGGCCTGGTAGGCGGCCAGCGCGAAGTCGAACGAGACGCCGCGCGAGAAGTCGACGCCCTTCACGCCGGCCGCGGTCAGCCAGACCTGCCAGTCGTCGGGAAACGGCCCGATGTGCAGCAGGTTGAAGCGCTTGAGATCGGCCGGCCTCTTCAGGCCGTTCGGCCCCTTGACCAGCGACGGCGCGCAGACCGGCATGATGTCCTCGCTGACCAGCCGCTCGGAGGTCAGCGCCGGCCAGTGGCCACGGCCGTAGCGGATGCCGATATCGACGTCCTCGCGGCCGAAGTCGACGAGGCCGGTGCCGGTCGAGACGCGCACGTCGATCTCGGGATGCAGCCGCTGGAAGCCGCCGAGCCGCGGCACCAGCCACTTCACCGCGAACGACGAGGTCGTGGTCACCGTGAGATGGCCGCCGCGATCCTTCTGCAGCAGCTTCTCCGTCGCCTCGCTCAGCTGGTCGAACGCGGCGCGCACCGTCGGCAGGTAGGCCTGGCCCGCCTCCGAGAGCAGCAGCGAGCGATTGCGGCGCACGAACAATTTTAATCCGAGACGTTGCTCGAGCCCGCGCACCTGGTGGCTGATCGCGGCCTGGGTCACCGACAGTTCCTCGGCGGCATCGGTGAAACTCATGTGACGCGCGGCCGCTTCGAAGGCGCGCAGTCCGTTCAACGGCGGCAGGGTTCGCTTCATGGCAGTCCCTTCACATGAGCAATACTTATCAAAACAGGACAAACGGTTGTTTGTAAAGCACCCCCTCGAGGTCCACTTCCAGCACAGACATCGTTCACCACCTCTCGGGGAGACATCCCATGGTCGACCTTTCCCTTCACCGCAGTCCCGTCGCCGCGCCGCTGGCCGCGGCCCCGTTCGCCGCCGCGTTCCGGCTGGTCGAGACCTGGCGCCGCCGGGCCCGCGAGCGCGCCGAGATGACCAAGCTCGACCACCGTGCCCTGCGCGACCTCGGGCTGAGCGAATCGCAGGTCCAGTTCGAGGCCAACAAGCCGTTCTGGCGCGACTGATCTCCCTTTCCGGAGCCGGCCCGGCCTACCCTGCCCGGGCCCCATACCCCTCCGGATCCCTGCCGGCGGTCGACCTCCAGCCTCCCTTGTCGACCGCCGGCTTTTTCTTTCGGCGCCGCGCGTGTTAGACGCCGCACGTGGCGCTCACCAATCTCCAGATCCAGAACATGGGTCGCGACGCGATGCAGGCCGCGGCCGGCGGCGACTTCGCGACCGCGGAGCGGTTGCTGTCGTCGATCGCCGAGGCCCAGCCGAACGCCGGCCAGGTCCAGGCCCTGCTCGGCCAGGCGCGGCTGAAGCTCGGCCGCTTCGCCGACGCCCGCGAGCCGCTCGAACGCGGCGCGCGCTTCCTGCCGCGCGATGCCGCCGCGCAGGTCAATGCCGCCGGCTGCCTGATGATGCTGGGGGCCCATGCCGAGGCGCTGTTCTTCCTCGACCGCGCGGGCAAGCTGAAGCCCGGCGACGCGGCGATCCTCTACAATCGCGGGCGCTGCCTCGAGGCGCTGGGCCAACTGGACGCCGCCGGGGCCGCCTACGACGAGGCGCTGGCGATCGACCATCGCCTCGCGCCGGCGCTGTCGGCGCGCGCGGCGCTGGCCGCGGCGCGCGGCGACACGATGGGCGCGCTGGCCGATCTCGACATGGCGCTGACCAGCCGGCCGGAGGACGCGGTGCTGCGGCTGCGCCGGGCCGCGCTGCTGCTGGCCCAGGACGACTGGCTGCGCGGCCTGCCCGACTACGAGGCGCGCCTCGACTCGGCCGCCGAGCGCTACGCACCCGACTTGCCGCGCTGGCAGGGCGAGCCGTTGGCGATCGGCCGCCTGCTGGTCTACCCCGAGCAGCCCGAGATCGACGGCGAGGCCGCCGTGCGCGACACGCTGATGCTGGCGCGCGGGCTCGACGGCGTCGATTGCGCCGTGCAGGCCGGGCCGCGTGCCGCGGCCTGGCTGGCGGTGCCGACGATCGCGCGCGGCGCGGCGCTCGACGACTTCGTGGCCGCCGTGCCGCTGCGCAGCCTGCCCTTCCTGCTCGGCTGGTCGCCGCTGGCGCTGCCGCCGCCACCCGCGCTGAAGCCGGCGGCGGGCGCGGGCGACCGCATCGGCTGGTTCACCACCGTACCGTCTCCCGACGGGCTCGCGGTCGAGCGCGACCCCGCCCAGGTCGAGTCCTGCCGGGCCGTGGTCGGCGACGACGTCGCCGCGACGCATCGTGCCGCCGCGCTCGGCAAGCCGACGCTGCTGCTGCGCTCCGACGCCGACAACCTGCTGCTCGGACTGCGGAACGGGCCGTCGTCCTGGTATGCGTCTTTCGAGGTCCGGGACCGCGACGACGCGACAACGCTGGCAGGTTTCCTCGCGAGGTGCTGATATCCCTCCCGCGCGGAGGAAAAGCACCATGGCCAAGACGCTGTTCGACAAGATCTGGGACAGCCACGTCGTTTCGGATCTCGGCAACGGCTTCGTGCTGCTGCACATCGACCGCGTGCTGCTGCACGACCTGTCGGGGGCCCGCGCGCTGCGCGAGTCGCTGGAGAACGGCTACGTGCCGCCGCACCCGAACCTGGTCGCCGCGACGCCCGACCACGCGATCTCGACCATGCCCGGCCGCACCGAGGAGACCTTCGCGCCGGGCGCGCCGCTGTTGCGCGACCTGCGCGCCAACGCCGCCCGAACCGGCATCCGGCTGTTCGACATCGGCCAGGACGGCAACGGCATCGTGCACGTCGTCGGCCCCGAGCAGGGCCTGACGCTGCCCGGCACGACGCTGGTGTGCGGCGACAGCCACACCTGCACGCACGGCGGCATGGGCGCGCTGGCCTTCGGCATCGGCGCGTCGGAGCTGGGCCACGTGCTGGCGACCCAGACGCTGGTCCAGCGCAAGCCCAAGCGCATGCGCGTCTTCTTCGAGGGACCGCTGGCGCCGGGCGTCACGCCCAAGGACATGATCCTCCACCTGATCGGCGAACTGGGCACCGCCGCCGGTACCGGCTACGCCGTCGAGTACGCCGGCTCGGCGGTGCGCGCGCTGTCGGCCGAGGGAAGGCTGACGCTGTGCAACCTCACCATCGAGATGGGAGCGCGCATGGGCATGGTGGCGCCCGACGACGTCACCTACGACTACCTGCACAGTCGCGACTACGCGCCCAAGGGCGCGCTGTGGGACCACGCCGTCGCGCACTGGAAGACGCTGCCGTCCGATCCCGACGCCGAATTCGACCGCGAGCACACGGTCGACATGGCGCGGGTCGCGCCGCAGATCACCTGGGGCACCAGCCCCGAGCACGTGATCGCCGTCGACCGCGCGATCCCCGATCCAGAGACGGGGCCGGAGGACAAGCGCGAGGCGTGGCGCGCGGCGTTGCACTACCAGGGGCTGGAGCCCGGCCAGCCGATCGAGGGCACGAAGGTCGACTGGGTGTTCATCGGCTCGTGCACCAACAGCCGGCTCAGCGACCTGCGTGCCGCCGCCGAGGTGGCGAAGGGCCGGCACAAGGCGCCGCACGTCACGGCGTGGATCGTGCCGGGCTCGGAACGCGTGAAGAAGCAGGCCGAGGCCGAGGGGCTGGACCGCGTGTTCCGCGACGCCGGCTTCGAGTGGCGCGAGCCGGGCTGCTCGATGTGCATCGCCTCGAACGGCGAGCGCGTCGGGCCGGGCCAGCGCAGCGTCTCGACCTCGAACCGCAACTTCGTCGGCCGCCAGGGACCGGGTGCCCGCACCCACCTTGCCAGCCCGGCGATGGCCGCCGCGGCGGCGATCAAGGGCGCCATCGCCGACGTGAGAAAGCTGTAGGACGGGAGGCCGCCATGGAAAAGTTCACCAAGGTGACCGGCGTCGCCGCCCCGCTGATGCGCGAGAACGTCGATACCGACCTGATCATCCGCATCGAGCGGCTGGTCAGCAACACCGGCCGGCAGGGGCTGGGCCCCTACTGCTTCGAGCAGATCCGCCGCCTGCCCGATGGCAGCGAGAACCCGGACTGCATCCTGAACCAGGCGCCGTACCGCGACGCGCCGATCATCCTGTCGGCCGACAATTTCGGCTGCGGCTCGAGCCGCGAAGGCGCGGTATGGGCGCTGGCCGGCATGGGCGTGAAGGCGGTGATCGCCCCGTCCTACGGCGACATCTTCTTCAACAACTGCTTCCAGAACGGCATCCTGCCGGTGAAGCTGCCGCTGGCCGAGGTGCAGCTGCTGGCCGACGAGATGAAGGCCTCGCCCGGCAACGCGCGCATCACCGTCGACCTCGAGACCTGCCAGGTCGTGTCGCCCACGGGGCGCGTCATCGCCTTCGAGGTCGACGCCCGCCGCCAGCACGCGATGCTGAACGGGCTCGACGACATCGCCCAGACCTTGAGCCGCAAGGGCGAGATCGAGGCCTGGCAGGCGGCCGACCGCGCGGCGCGGCCGTGGGTCTGGCTGTGAGCGCTTGAGCCCGCTCCATACCGCCGCCGCGCTCGCCATCGTGGCGATGTGGGGCCTGAACTTCACGGTCATCCGGTTCGGGCTGGACGAGTACACGCCCTTCACCTTCGCCACCTGGCGCTTCTTCCTGAGCGCGCTGCCGATCCTGTTCGTGAAGCGCCCGGCGATCCCGTGGGGCACGCTGGCCGGGATCGGCGGCTTCATGTTCACCGGCCAGTTCATCTTCCTGTTCTTCGCCATGCAGGCCGGCCTGCCGCCCGGCCTGACCTCGGTGCTGGTCCAGCTGCAGGGACCGCTGACCGTCGTGCTGGCGGCGCTGCTGCTGCGCGAGCACGCCACGCGCGGCCAGTGGCTCGGCCTCGCCGTCGCGGCGCTGGGCGTGCTGGTCATTGCCCGCTCGGTCGAGGGCAACATCAGCATCGTGGCGGTCGCGCTGGCATTGATGTCGGCGCTGACCTGGGCGGCCGGCAACCTGTTCTTCCGCTCGGCCCGGGGCGTGTCGATGTTCGCGGTGACGGTGTGGGCGAGCCTGCTGCCGCCGCTGCCGCTCGGCATCGCCGCGCTGGTGCTCGACGGGCCGCGGGCGCTGCTGGCGCCGGTGCTCGACCCGACGCTCAGCGGCTGGGGCGTGCTGTTCTACACCGCCGTGCCGGTGATGTGGCTGGGCTACCTGATCTGGGGGACGCTGCTGCGGACCTATCCGGCGGCGAAGGTCGGGCCGATCTCGCTGCTGGTGCCGTGCGCCGCGCTGGGCTTCTCGGCGGTGCTGACCGGCGAGCCGGTCGGCGGCCTGCGGCTCGTCGGCGTCGTCATCGTGCTGGGCGGCGTCGCGACGGGCCTGTTCGCCTCCGCGCGGCGGATGAGATGAAGGGTCCCTCTCTGCGCTCGGGATGACAGCCTCTTCCTTGTCATCCCGAGCGCAGCGAGGGACCTTTCACTCAAATCTTCTGCAGCCCGCACCACTCGGCGATGAACAGCGCGGTCGACTGGGTGATCTTGCGGATCGATTCCAGGTTCACGCGCTCGTCGAAGCCGTGGATGTCGTCGGACTGCGGGCCGTAGACCAGCGCCGGGAT
>JAIUOX010000181.1 GCA_020160955.1 Pseudomonadota bacterium | reverse complement strand
GCGGCTGCTGCGGCGCCCACTACGGCGCCCACGAACCGGCCTGGAAGGCCTTCGTCGCCGACGTGAAGGCATTCCTCGCGAAGAACCTCTAGCCGGGACCGCGCGCGTCCCGCGCGCTCATGAGGAATGACCCCTCCGTCCGCTTCGCGGACACCTCCCCGCGCTCGCGCGCAGGGAGGAAAGTCATGGGTGAGGCACGCCGTGCTTTCCTCCCCATGCGGCAGCATGGGGAGGTGCCGCCGTCATCGGCGGCGGAGGGGTCGAGCGTCGTGAGCGGGCGGGACGCGCGCGGTCCCGGCTGTCCCGGGGCTATCCCTTCGCGCGGGGATGGGCGGCGCGGTAGACCTGCGACAGGCGGGCGCTGTCGACGTCGGTGTAGCGCTGGGTGGTCGACAGCGAGGCGTGGCCCAGCAGTTCCTGGATGGTGCGCAGGTCGCCGCCGGCGCCCAGCAGGTGCGTCGCGAACGAGTGGCGCAGCGCGTGCGGCGTCACGCTGTCGGCGAGGCCGAGGCCGCGGCGGATCTCGCGCACCCGCTTCTGCACGATCGCCGGGTCGAGCGCGCCGCCGCGCGCGCCGACGAAGAACGCCTCGTCCGGCTTGCGCGCCGGCAGGTACGGGCAGGCGTCGCGATAGGCGGTCAGCGCCTCGAGCGCCTGCGGCAGCAGCGGCACCAGCCGCGTCTTGTTGCCCTTGCCGGTGACCGCCAGCGTGTCCTGGCCGGCCTTCAGCAGTCCCTCGACCGTGCCCTTGCTGAGCGACAGCGCCTCGCCGATGCGCAGGCCGGCGCCGTACAGCAGCAACAGCACCGCGGCGTCGCGCAGGTCGAGCCACGGGTCGCGCTCGACCTCGGCCGGCGCGTCCAGCAACTCGTCCATGTCGCGCTCGCTGAGCGCCTTCGGCACCGAGCGCGGCAGCTTGGGCGTCTGGATCGCGCCGATGCTGGCGTTGTGCGCCAGCCCGCGCTTGTCGAGGAAACGGAAGAACGAGCGCACCGACGAGAAGGCGCGCGCCGTCGATGTCCGCGCCATGCCCTCGCGCGCCCGCTCGGCCAGCCAGGCGCGGAACTCGGCGGGCTTCAGCTTCGCCAGGGCGTCGAGGCTCGGCGGCTTGCCGAGGTAGCTCGTCATGAAACCGAGGAAGCCCGCGACGTCGTGTTCGTAGGCGGTCAGCGTGTGGGCCGACAGCCGGCGCTCGCTCTTCAGCCAGTCGCGCCAGGCCTGCCGCGCGGCCTCGACCGATTTCACTCGGGCAGGTCGAGCCAGGCGCGGATCGTGTTCTCCAGCACCTTGGCGAGGAAGAACAGGAGCTCGGTCGCCATCTCTGGCCCGAACGCCTCGGGGTCGCGCGAGCCGAAGCACATCACGCCGTCGGGCGAGCCCGACGAGACGCGCAGCCGCATCAGCACGTCCGACTTCACGAAGCGCGAGACGTCGCCGAAGAAGGCCTCCTCGCCGACGATCTCGGAGCGCAGCCGGGCATGCTTGTCGGGGCCGATCGCCGCGTCGATGGCGCCCGGCGCCAGCACGTAGACGCCGCGCACCGGCACGCGCTTGGGCGCGTCGGCATTGGCCTCGATCGCCAGCGTGATGAAGTCGACGTCGAGCAGCTCGGGCAGCTCGTGCGTCACCACGTGGATCATCTTCTCGAAGGTCGAGGCCTGGATGATGCTGATGACCGCCGCCTGGATGCGGTTCTGGACGATCTGGTTCTGCTTGGAGTTGGCGATGATCTCGGTGCGCTCGGCGTTGAGCCGCTCGATCTCGCCGCGCAGGCGCTTGAGGATCGCCTGCTGCATGTCGATCACGCCGGGGCCCTGCACGCGCGGCACCAGCGCCATCGCCTCGGCCAGCTCGGGGTGCTTCTCGAAGAAGTCGGGATGCGCCTTGAGGTAGGCGACGACGTCGTCGGCGGTGATCAGCTTCACCTGCCGACCGGATCCGTCGGGTGCCGTGACCGTGCCGTCGTTCCCCATGTGCCGCTCCGGGTCAGAGGATGGTTTGACCGGTCTTGGCCCAGTCGTCGAGGAAGGCCTTGAGGCCGTTGTCGGTGAGGACGTGCTTGAACAGCTGGCGCAGCACGTTCGGCGGCACCGTCGCGATGTGCGCGCCGAGCTTGGCCGCCGCCACCACGTGCTGGGTGTGGCGGACCGAGGCGACCAGGACCTCGGTCTTGAAGTGCGGGTACTGGCGGTAGATCGTCATGATCTCGTCGATGAGATGCATGCCGTCCTGGCCGATGTCGTCGAGCCGCCCGACGAACGGCGAGATGAAGGTCGCGCCGGCCTTGGCGGCCAGCAGCGCCTGGGCGGCCGAGAAGCACAGGGTGACGTTGACCATCGTGCCCTCGGCGGCCAGCGCCTTGCAGGTCTTGAGACCGTCCGGCGTCAGCGGCACCTTCACGGCGACGTTCTTGGCCAGCTTGGCCAGCTTGCGGCCCTCGGCCAGCATGGTCTTGTGGTCGAGCGCGACGGTCTCGGCGCTGACCGGGCCGGGGACGATGGCGCAGATCTCCTTGATCACGTCCAGCATCGGCCGGCCGGCCTTCATGATCAGCGACGGGTTGGTCGTCACGCCGTCGAGCAGGCCCGAGGCCGCCAGGTCCTTGATTTCGGCGACATCGGCGGTATCGACGAAGAACTTCATATAAAATACCCCAATGGCCAGTGGTGCGGACGCGCCCGTAGACACAATTTCTAGCGATTCCCCCCTGCAGCCACAAGCCGACGGGGGTGCCTCGACGCGCCCGGACCCGGTGGAAAACGTCGACCCCCAGGCCGCCCGACGCACGGTCCGCGTGCTGTTGCCGCTGCCGCTCGCCGATGCCTACGACTACAGCGTGCCCGACGGGCTCGACGTCGCGCCGGGGAGCTTCGTCATCGTGCCGCTGGGCAAGCGGCTGGCCTGCGGCGTGGCGTGGGGCGAGGGCTCGGGCGAGGTCGCCGCGAACAAGTTGCGCGACATCGCCGAAATCCTGCCGGCCCTGCCGATGGCCGAGCCGCTGCGCCGCTTCGTCGACTGGGTCTCGGCCTACACGCTGGCGCCGCGCGGCGCGGTGCTGCGCATGGCGATGAGCGTGCCGGCCGCGCTCGAGGCGCCGAAGACCGAGATCGTCTACCGCGCGCCCGAGCCGCGCGATCCTCAACAGGGTGGGCCGCAGGACGGCGACGACACGCCGCTCAAGCTGACCGCGGCGCGCCGCCGCGTGCTGGCGCAGCTGGCCGAGGGCCCGGCGCTGCCGGCCGCCGAGCTGGCGCACCTCGCCGGGGTCGGCGTGTCGGTGATCAAGACGATGGCCGCGATCGGCCTGGTCGAGCCGGTCGAGCGCACGCTGCGCCGCGCCTTCCCGCAGCCCGACGGCCATCGCCAGGGTCCGACCCTGTCGCCCGAGCAGGCCGAGGCGGCGCAGGACCTCGTCGACAAGGTGCTGGCGCACGCCTATTCCGCGACGCTGCTCGACGGCGTGCCGGGCGCCGGCAAGACCGAGGTCTACTTCGAGGCGATCGCCGCGGCGCTGGCGGCCGGCCGCCAGGTGCTGGTGCTGCTGCCCGAGATCGCGCTGACCGCGCAGTGGCTGAAGCGCTTCGAGGATCGCTTCGGCGCGCCGCCGGCGGCGTGGCACTCGGGACTGACCAGCCTCGAGCGGCGCGAGACCTGGCGGGCGATCGCCGAGGGCCGGGTCGGCGTCGTGGTCGGGGCGCGCTCGGCGCTGTTCCTGCCGTTCTCGGCGCTCGGCCTCGTCGTGGTCGACGAGGAACACGACAGCTCGTTCAAGCAGGAAGAGGGCGTGATCTACAACGCCCGCGACATGGCGGTGGTGCGCGCGCGCCTCGTCTCGGCGCCGATCGTGCTGGCCTCGGCGACGCCGTCGCTCGAGACCGTGGTCAACGTCGAGAGCGGCCGCTACGGCGCCGTCCACCTGCCGGCCCGCCACGGCGACGCCCGCATGGCCGACATCCGCGCCATCGACCTGCGCCGCCACGCCCCGCCGCGCGGCCACTGGCTGTCGCCGCCGGTCGTCGAGGCGATGAAGAAGACCTACGAGGCCGGCGAGCAGACGCTGCTGTTCATCAATCGCCGCGGCTACGCGCCGATCACGCTGTGCCGCGCCTGCGGCAAGGGGCTGGAATGCCCGCAATGCTCGGCCTGGCTGGTCGAGCACCGCTTTCGCCGCACCCTGGTCTGCCACCATTGCGGTCACGCCGAGCCGCCGGCCCACCATTGTCGCCACTGCGGCGCGGTCGACCAGTTCGTGGCCTGCGGCCCGGGCGTCGAGCGGCTGGCCGAGGAGGCGCTGTCGCTGCTGCCCGAGGCGCGGCTGGAACTCTTCACCTCGGACAGCCTGGCCAGCCGCGACGAGGCGACGGCGGCGGTCGAGCGCATGATCGCCGGCGAGATCGACGTCCTGGTCGGCACCCAGATGGCGGCCAAGGGCCACCATTTCCCCCGGCTGACCCTGGTCGTGGTGGTCGATGCCGACCTCGGCCTGAACGGCGGCGACCTGCGGGCCGCCGAGCGCACCTTCCAGCTGCTCTACCAGGTCGCCGGCCGGGCCGGGCGCGACGAGCGGCCCGGCCAGGCGCTGGTCCAGACCCATGCGCCGGAGCACCCCGTCATGCAGGCGCTGGTGTCGGGCGACCGCGACCGCTTCGTGCAGGCCGAGCTGGCCGACCGCCGGCTGGCCGGCATGCCGCCGTTCGGCCGGCTGGCCTCGCTGATCGTCTCGGGACCCGACCCGGCGGCGGTGGACAATGTCTGCGCCGCGCTGGCCCGCCGGGCGCCCCACCAGGACGGGATCACGGTGCTGGGACCCTCGGTCGCGCCGCTTGCCCTGCTGCGCGGCCGTCACCGGCGGCGATTCCTGCTCAAGGTGGCCCGCGATATCGCCGTGCAGCCCCTGCTGCATGCCTGGCTGGGCCAAATCGGGCTGCCGGGCTCAGTCCGGCTGCAGGTCGACGTCGACCCGTACTCCTTCCTGTGAGCGGCTGCGGCGAGCCGCGCTGAAAAACCGCGATAAACCAGCGCTTTGGCAACCTTGCGCCGGTCCTGACCGCGTGGTAGCAACGCGCGCTTTTCCGGCAAGCCGCTTTCGTGTGCCGCCGGAAAAAGTGATGGGGATTCAACCACTTGCCGGCCCGGGGCCTAGGCTGGGGAGAGGCTTTCGACGTGTCGATTTCCGCCACATCTGGCGTTGCTGGGCGCTATGCCAGCGCTCTTTTCGATCTGGCGGATGCCGCCCGCTCGCTCGACCAGGTCGCTCAGGACCTCGCGACGCTGCGCAAGCTGGTGGCCGAGAGCCCCGATTTCGCCCGGCTGCTGGCCAGCCCGGTGATCGGTCGCGACGCCAAGACCAAGGCGCTGCTGGCCGTCCTCGACAAGGTCGGCATCCAGGGCCTGACCCGCAACTTCGCCGGCACCGTCGCCGCCAACGGTCGCGCCCGCGACCTCGCCGCGATGGCCACCGCCTTCCTCGCCGAGCTGGCCCACCGCCGCGGCGAGAGCACCGCTTCCGTCACCTCGGCCGTGCCGCTCACCGAGCAGCAGCTGCAGCAGCTCAGCGACGCGCTGCGCTCGGTCCTCGGTGGCACCAAGGTTTCCATCGATGCCCGCGTCGAGCCTGAGATCCTGGGCGGTCTCGTCGTCAAGGTTGGCTCGCGCCTGTTCGATTCGTCCATCCGCAGCAAGCTCCAGCGTCTGCAGCTTGCCATGAAGGGGGTTGCCTAAATGGATATCCGTGCCGCCGAAATCTCGGCCATTCTGAAGCAGCAGATCGCCAACTTCGGCACCGAGGCCGAGGTGGCCGAGGTCGGCCAGGTCCTGTCGGTCGGTGACGGTATCGCCCGCGTCTATGGCCTCGACAGCGTCAAGGCCGGCGAGATGGTCGAGTTCCCCGGCGGCATCAAGGGCATGGCGCTGAACCTCGAGAGCGACAACGTCGGCGTCGTGATCTTCGGCGAGGATCGCTCGATCCGCGAAGGCGACACCGTGAAGCGCACCGGCGCCATCGTCGACGTGCCGGTCGGCAAGGGCCTGCTCGGCCGCGTCGTCGACGGTCTCGGCAACCCGATCGACGGCAAGGGCCCGATCGCCTCGACCGAGCGCCGCCTCGTCGAGGTCAAGGCGCCGGGCATCATCCCGCGCAAGTCGGTCAACGAGCCGATGCAGACCGGCCTCAAGGCGATCGACAGCCTGGTCCCGGTCGGCCGCGGCCAGCGCGAGCTGATCATCGGCGATCGCCAGACCGGCAAGACCGCCGTCGCGATCGACACCTTCCTGAACCAG
>JAIUOX010000006.1 GCA_020160955.1 Pseudomonadota bacterium | reverse complement strand
GGCGCACGAGATCCAGCGGCTGTTCCGCGACGTGCGCGTCGGCTCGATCGGCGGCGGCACCAACGACATCCAGCGCAACACCATCGCCAAGATGATGGGACTCTGAGAACGGACGACGAGGAGAAACCATGCAGATCGATTTCAAGGGCAAGAAGGCCATCGTGTGCGGCGGCAGCCGCGGCATCGGCAAGGCGATCGCCGTCGGCTTCGCGCGTGCCGGCGGCGACGTGGCGATCTGCGCCCGCGATCCCAAGGCGCTGGAGGAGACCCGGGCCGAGCTGGCCGCTCTCGGCGTCAAGGCGCATGCCGCCAGCGCCGACCTCGCGCAGGGCGACGCGGTGCGCGGCTTCGTGCGCGACTCGATCAAGGCGCTGGGCGGCGTCGACTTCCTGGTGAACAACGCTTCGGCCTTCGGCTCGACCGACGACGACAAGGGTTGGACCTCGAACCTCGCCGTCGACATGCTGTCGATCGTGCATGCCACGCAGGAGGCCCTGCCGGCGCTGAAGAAGGCGCAGGGCAGCGTGGTCAACATCTCGTCGATCTCGGCGCTGCACCCGGCGGGCCGCCAGCCGCCCTACGGCGCGATCAAGGCGGCGGTGATCCACTACACGGTCACCCAGGCCGCGATGTACGCCAAGGACAAGGTCCGCGTGAACTGCATCGCGCCCGGCTCGATCGAGTTCCCGGGCGGCGTCTGGGACCGCCGCAAGACCGACAACCCGGCGCTCTACAACGCGACGCTGAACTCGATCCCGTTCGGCCGCATGGGCCATGCCGAGGAAGTGGCGAACGTCGCCCTGTTCCTCGCTTCGCCGCTGGCGTCGTGGGTCACCGGCCAGTCGATCGCGGTGGCTGGCGGCCAGGGCCTGTAGCCAACAGGGCCTCTAGTCGGCGGCGCAACGGGCGGCGACCAGCAGGGTCGCCGCCAGCAGGTCGGCGCAGCCGCCGGCCGACAGCCGGCGCGCCACGAACTGCCGGTGGATTTCCTCGGCCGCGGGCTGCCAGCCCGGCCGCCGGCAGCCGCCCTCGGCGAGGAAGCGCCCGGCGGTCTCGCGCACGAAGGCGTCGCCCGAGACGCCGCCGCGATACAGAACCGTCGTGTCGTCGACCGTCGCCATCAGCGCGAACAGCGTGTGCACGCGCGCCGCGTTGGCATCGAGGCCGTGGCCCAGCGCGGCGCGGTAGGCCGGCAGCGCGAGGTCGAAGACGCCGGGAAATCCCGCCGCCGCCTCCCGCCGCGCGCCGTCGCGGCCGGTGGTGCGCCGGACCTGTCCACCGTGACTGTTGCTTGCCGGATCGAGGGCGTGACGCGCCAGCTCAGCGCCCCACGTGGCCTGCAGGGCCGCGCGGACCGCGTCGGCGGACGCGGCCTCGCCGGCGCGGGCGATCGCCGCCACCACGAGACCCAGGCAGAAGATCGCGCCGCGGTGCGTGTTGACCCCGCCGGTGGCGGCGAGCATGCGCCGTTCGGCGGCGATGCCGAGCGGCTTCAGCGCCTCGTCGAAGCCCAGCCCCTGGCGTCCCGCCGCCGCCAGTTCGACGAACGGCGCGTGCAGCGCCTCGGCCGACCGCGCCATCAGCGCGTGGTCCATGTCGTCGTGCGCACCGGAGTCGACGGGGCTGACCAGGCCGGGCTTGGGGTACGCCGCCAGCTCGTCGAGCAGCGCCTGCACCGCCGCGTCGGCGAGTGTCCGATCGTCGTCCGTCATCTGAAGGTTCCCTCGCTGCGCTCGGAATGACAGGCAAAGGTAATTCCTGTCATCCCGAGCGTAGCGAGGGACCTTTCATGTCGACGCATCACGGCCTCAGCGTCATGCGCGGGACGAGGCGCATCGTGTCCAGGGTCTTCACCAGTACTTCGGGCGCGTCGCCGTGCCACTCGCGCCACGACAGGTCGCCGACGCCGGCGAGGTGCAGTTCGCCATCCAGCGTCAGTCCGGTCGCGGTTTCCTGCGTCGCGAGGAAGGCGGCCACGCGGTCGGCCTCGGCGGGAGTGGAGACATCGACCAGCACGTCGAGGTCGGAGAGCGCGTGGACGTGCGGCTCTCCGGTCAGCGCCTGCCACATCCAGCTGCCGAACACCCGAACGTCGATGCCCGCCGTGTGGGCGGCGGCGTGCAGCCTCGCCAGGGTGTCGTGCCGGGGATGTGTCGCGGCGGCGGCCACGATTTCCCCGAGGGTCGGCGGGTGGTCGATCGCGACGATGTCGGCCGGAAGGGCGCGCACGGCGACGCGGCGCGGGCGCAACTGCGGATGACGCGGATCGACGGTGCAGAAGCCCAGCCGCACGGCGCCGCTGTCGTCGCCGCGCCGGGCGACCACGAAGGGCCGGCCGGCGCGTTGCCAGTCCGTCGCCCGCCGCCGGTCGTCGTCGGTCTCGGCGTCCGGCGCCGTGGCGAGCCGGACCAGCGCGTGGCGGCGCAGCGCCGTCACTTGGCGGCTTGCGCGAGGACCTTCTTGCGGATGTCGAGCGCCAGCTTGCGGCCGCCCCGCTTGGCGCCCAGCGCCGCGCGGTTGTCCTCGGTGGTCGCCGTGGCGATGGCGCGGGCGAGCTTCTTCTGGAGGTCGTCCTTGCTCGACCAGACCTCCTCGACGCCGCCCAGCAGGGCGAACGGCTTGGCGCCGAACTCGAGCGACGGCATGGTCTTCGACAGCTTGCGCAGCACCGGCACCGGGATCTTGGTCACCGCCGACATCGCCTCGACCGGCATCAGGCCGACGCTGGCGCTGTCGAGCGCGTAGATCTTGTCGGCGAACATGCCGTAGCAGATGAAGGCGCCGCCGATCGCCTGGCCGGTCGCCACGGTGATCAGCTTGTGCCCCCTGCGGCGCGCCAGCTCGAGGCAGGACAGCAGGTGGCCGAAATAGCTGGCGAGGCCCAGCATCTCGGCGACGCGGTTGGGCTCCTGGCCGGCGCTGTCGACCAGCATGACGATCGGCCGGCGCGGGTGGCGCTCGACGCACTCGATGACGTGGCCGGCCAGCTTCAGCGCGGCGGCGTTGTCGACGTAGGTGCCGGCGGCGGTGCCGATGACGCAGACCTCGGCGCCGTCGACCGAGGCGGTGCCGGTCAGGATGTTCTTCTCGATGCTGATGCCGCGGGCGGACGAACCGAACAGGCGGGCGAGCAGGGCGCGGGGCGTGGGCTTCTTCATGGGATCACTTTCCGCGCTTGGCCATGGCGGCGAAGGCCGGCCCGGAGGCCAGCGCACCGGCGGCGACGTCGCGCACGCCCATGCCCTTCCATACCGCGTCGGGGTCCGCCGTCTCACCGAACCGCTTGAGGCGCTTTGCCAGCGCGGCCTGGCGGGCCTTCACCGCCTTGAGGGTGACCGGGCTGGACTTCTTCAGCAGGCCCGAGATGGCGTCCCGGATCGCCTCGGCGCGGTCGTAGACCAGCGCGTCGGCATCGCCCAGCAGGTACTTGGTCTTGCCGCCGCTGGTCTTCCAGACCAGCGCCCGGTTCGACGAGTCGTAGGCCTTCTTGCCCATCCACTTCTCGATCACGATGGGGCCCGAGATGCCCAGCCGGCCGTGCTCGGTCATGACGCGGAAGTCGCAGCAGGTCGACAGCATGCCCATGCCGCCGTAGGCGCCGATGTCGGTGGCGATCACGGCGATGGTCGGGACCTTCTTCGCGCGGCACTCGAAGATGGCGCGCATCGTCTCGGCGATGGCGATCTCGCCGGCCGAGCCCTCGTGCAGGCGCACGCCGCCGCTCTCGATGACCACGATGCAGGGCACGCCGTCGCGCGCCGCCGCCTTGAACAGGCCGGTGAGCTTGGCGCCGTGGATCTCGCCCACCGCGCCGCCGACGAACTGCCCGACCTGGGCGGCGAGGTAGACCTTGCGGCCGCCGATCTTTGCCTTGCCGATCACCACGCCGTCGTCGAACGACACCGGGATGTCGAGCTGGGCGAGGTAGGGGCTGGTGATGCGCTCCGGCGGCGGGAGGAACTCGGCGAACGAGCCGGGATCGACCAGCGCGGCGATGCGCTGGCGGGCGGTCTGCTCGTGGAACAGGGGGCTCTTGCTGGTCATCGGTCGCCCTTGACGAGGTGGTCGAACGCCTGGCGCAGGCGCAGGTTGACCAGCACCGGCGGGGCGCCCTGGTCGTTGATCGTGATGCGCGTGCCGCCGGCCGGGTAGTTGCTGGCGAAGTCGGAGAGTGCCGCCAGCCACGACGCCTTGTAGCCGGGGATCGAGGTCGCGACGTGGCACTCCATGCGGTTGCCCGGCTTGCCGACGTGCTCGAGCAGGACCTCGAGGTTGCCCGAGCCGACGACGCCGGCCAGCGCCCACGGCTTGGCGGTGCGGCTGGCGAACGGCCTGGACGGGAAGGCCTTGGTGAACTTTTCCATGGGTGCGGATCCTACCAGTCCACGAACTGCGGCGGCGGGTCGTAGAGACCGCCCGACCACTTGACCAGGCCCTTGATGTCCTGCGCGGCGAGCAGCGCGCGCGAGGCCTCGCGCGGCGACACGCCGACATCCTCGGGCAGCTGGACGATGCCGCGGCGGCGCAGTTCCTCGGTCTCGCGCTTCTTGCGCTTGAGGCCGACCGGCGTATAGCCGGCAACGGCGCGGATCGCTGCCTGGCGCTCGGCGATCGAGCGGCAGGCCGCGAGGTTGGCGATGCCTTCCTCGGTGACGATGTGGGTGACGTCGTCGCCGTAGATCATGACGGGCGTGACGCCGTGCAGCGCCTTGCGGATCGAGCGGTCCTGGGCGTCGAGTTCCTCGACGAAGGTCGGCACGCGGCCGGCCTGGAAGGTCTCGACCATCTGCACGACCAGCTTGCGGCCCGGCGGCGAGCCGGGGCCCGGATTGGCCTCGGCGCCGGCCTTCAGCCAGGCGGTCGTCGGGTGGCGCCGGCCGGTCGGCTGGCAGCCCATGTTGGGCGCACCGCCGAAGCCGGTGA
This sequence comes from Pseudomonadota bacterium, assembly GCA_020160955.1. Lineage (GTDB taxonomy): Bacteria > Pseudomonadota > Alphaproteobacteria > Reyranellales > Reyranellaceae > Reyranella. The sequence continues at coordinate 63,162 of JAIUOX010000006.1, read as the reverse complement.
TGCGGTTCTTCGACACCGTCGAGGAGTTGCCGTTGATGTCGATCTGCAGCGACGCGCCGATGAACATGTCGATGGCGTAGTGACCGGCCAGCTGGCCCATCGCGCGGTTGGAGTGGAACGAGCCGTCGCGCCCGGTGAAGAACACGTCGGACCGCGCCGCGGTGTAGCGCTCCATGCCGACTTCGCCGCCGACCGCGAAGACGCTCTCGACCCAGCCCGACTCGATCGCCGGGATCATGGTCGGCAGCGGGTTGACCATCCAGTACTTGCAGATCTTGCCCTTGAGGCCGAGCCGCTCGCCGTAGGTCGGCAGCAGGAGCTCGATCGCGGCGGTGTTGAAGCCGACGCCGTGGTTCAGCGACTGGACCTCGTACTTCTCGTAGATGCCGCGCAGCGCCACCATGGCCATCAGCACCTGGACGTCGGTGATGGCGGCGGGGTCGCGCGTGAACAGCGCCTGCAGGTGCATCGGGTAGGGCGCCTGCACGACGAGGTCGACCTGGTCGGCCGGGATGTCGATGCGCGGCAGCTTGTCGACGATCTCGTTGACCTGCGCGAACACGATGCCGTCGGAGAAGGCGGTCGGCTCGACGATGGCCGGCGTCTCCTCGGTGTTGGCGGCGAGGAACAGGTTGCCCTTGCGGTCGGCCTTGGCGGCGGCGATCAGCGCGACGCGCGGCGTCAGGTCGATGTAGTAGCGGGCGTAGAGCTCGTTGTAGGTGTGGATCGCGCCGACCGGGAACTTGCCGCGCTTCACGAGGTCGGCCACCGCCGTGCCCTGCGGGCCCGCGTAACAGAAGTCGACCTGCCGGACGAGACCCTTCTCGAACAGCTGGATGTGGGACGGCAGGGTGATGCACGACATCACCAGGTGCAGGTCCTTCAGGTCCTTCGGGCCGAGCGTCGCCAGCTGGTTGGCGAGGAAGTCCGCCTGCTTCTGGTTGTCGCCCTCGAGGCACAGCCGGTCGCCGGGCTCGATGATCTTGCGGAGCACCGCCGGGACCTTGTCCGGCGACACGAACTTGCCGCGGGCCAGCGTGCCGACCCGGGCCATCCGGTCGGCCTTGTTCTGGCGGCGCAGCGCGTTTTTTGCACTTTGCATGTCGTCTTTGTCGCTTACCCGGCGGAGTCGGTCAATCGGGACATCCGGACTGAAACCATCGTTGCAATGCGGTCGGATCGGCCGCGCCGCGCCGCGCCACCACGACGAGTCCGTCGCCGGCGGACGGCGGCGCGTCCGTCACCTCCCACTGCCCCGGCACGACCTGCAGCAGGCGCCGCGCGCCGTCGCGATCGCGCAGGAAGCCCTTGGCGCGCAGGACCCCGGGCAGGGCCGCGAGCCGGTGGCCCATCCCGGCGAGATCGACTGGTCCGGACGGCGCCAGCGTGAACGACTCGTAGAGGCCTGCGGCATCGACCGCGCCCGGCGTGCGCAACGTGCCGTCGCCGGCCGGGCGGGGGCGCGTCGCCAGCACGAGGTCGGCCGGCACGGCGCAGCGTTGGGTCGTCACGACCTGCGCCGCCGGCACCCGCGCGCCCAGCCACGCGGCGGTGTCGGCCAGCGCCTCGCCCACGCGGTCTGCCTTGTTGAGGAGCACGAGGTCGGCCGCCGCGAGCTGCCGCTCGATCGTGTCGGCGAGGTAGCGGTCGTCGGCCTGGGCGCGGACCAGCGTGGCGTCGGCCACCACCGCGATGCCGGCCAGCGCGTAGCCGGGCACCAAGGTCAGCGTGTTCGCCACCAGGCCGGGCAGGGCGACCCCGCTGGTCTCGAGCACCACGTGGTCGACGCCGTCGCGTCGGCCCAGCGCCTGCAGCGCCTCGACGAGGTCGCTGCCGTAGGCGCAGCAGACGCAGCCGCCGGCGATGTCGATGGTGTCGCCGCCGGCCGCGACGACCAGGTCGCGGTCGATGGGCAAGCTGCCGAAGTCGTTGACCAGCACCGCCAGCCGCCGTCCGTCCGCCTCGCGCAGCAGGCGGTTGACCAGCGTCGTCTTGCCGGCGCCGAGGTAGCCGCCGATGACGGTGACGGGGCGGGCCGCCGTCACGCCTCGGCCGCGGGGAACACCCGGCCGTCCTGCACGGTGCCCCACACCCGCACGTCCTTGAGGTTGGCCGCGCCGATCTCCAGCGGGTCGTCCTGCAGCACCGCGAAGTCGGCGCGCTTGCCGCACTCGATCGAGCCGACCTCGCCGTCGAGCTTCAGCGTCCACGCCGCGCCCAGCGTGATGGTGCGCAGCGCGTCGGGAACGCCGATCCGCTCGGTGGTGCCGAGCACGCGGCCCGAGGCGGTGACCCGGTTGGCGGCGCACCACGCGGTGAACAGCGGGCCGAGCGGCGTCACCGGCGCATCCGAGTGGATGGCCAGCGGCACGCCGGTGGCCAGCGCGGTGGCGCAGGCATTCATGCGCATGGCGCGCTCCGGCCCGACCGTCATCTCGTAGTGCTGGTCGCCCCAGTAGAAGTGGTGGTTGGGGAACAGGTTGGCGCACATGCCGAGCCGCCGCATGCGGCGGAACTGCGCGGCATCCGCCAGCTGGCAGTGCTGCAGCGTGAAGCGATGGTCCGGCGTCGGCGCGGCGCGCAGCGCCTGCTCGAGGCAGTCGAGCGCCATCTCGGTCGCCTCGTCGCCGTTGGTGTGGGTGTGGACCAGCACCTCGTTGCGCAGCGCCAGCGTGTAGACCTCGCGCACCGTCTCGGGCGGCGTGTACCACAGGCCGTTGGGCGCGCCGTTGAAGTAGCCCGGCCAGCGCAGCCGCGCCGAGAAGCCCTGGATCGAGCCGTCGGCGAACATCTTGATCGCGCCCAGCCGCAGTCGGTCGGTCGATTGCGGCCTGAGCGCCAGCGCGGCGTCGATCGCGCCCTGCGCCGTCAGGCCCTGGAAGCGGCGCAGCGACACGATGCGGACGGGATAGCCGGCCTCGCCGGTGACGCGGCGCATCATCGCCACCGCGTCGGCCGGCAGGAGGTTGGCGAGATCGGTCGCGGTGGTGACGCCGGCGCGCACGCACAGCCGCGCGAAGCGGCGCAGGCCGGGCTCGTCGTTGGCCAGCACCTCGCGGTTGAAGCCGACGTGGCCGCCGACCATGGTCATCGCCTCCGGTCCCTTCAGCTCGCCGGTCGGCAGGCCGTCCTTGCCGAGCGGCACGCCGGGATGGTTGATGCCCGGCCGCAGCATGCCGGCCAGCTCGAGGGCGCGGCTGTTGACGTTGAGGATGTGGCCGCTGGCGTGCATCACGCCGACCGGCCGCGTCGTCGACACGCGGTCGAAGTCGGCGCGATCGATGCGGCGGCTGCCGTAGTAGATCGGGTCGAGGCCCCAGCCGGCCAGCGGCTCACCCGGCGTGGCGAGCGCGCGCTCGCCCTCGACCAGGCGGTCGACGATCGCGTCGATCGAGCCGAGGCCGGACCACACCTTGCCGTCGGGCGCCGTGCGGTCGAAGCGGCCGAGGTAGAGATAGCGCCAGAAGGTCCCCTCGCTGGCATGGCTGTGGCCCTCGACCAGGCCGGGCATCAGCACCATTTCGGAGAAGCGGTCGTCGACCCGGTAGGGGCCCCATCCCGCCAGCTCGTCGAGCGTGCCGGCGCCCAGGATCCGGCCGTCCCGCACCGCGACATGGGTGGCTTCCGGGCGCGCCGGGTTCATGGTGAGGATGCGCCGGGCGCGGAAGATGGTGATCGACACTCTGGTTGCCTCGCTCGTTCACGGCTTGCCTCGGGCGCGGGCGGTGGGTCACTCTCCGCGCCGACCGAAGCCACCGACAGGGAGACGAACATGGCACTCGTTCTGACGAGCAACAACTTCAAGGAGGGCGAGACCCTCAAGATGGACCACATCCTGTCGGCGGATTACGGCTTCGGCTGCGGCGGTGGCAACAAGTCGCCGCACCTCGCCTGGTCGAACGTGCCGGAGGGCACGAAGAGCTTCGCCGTCACCTGCTTCGACCCCGACGCGCCGACCGGCTCGGGCTTCTGGCACTGGGTGGTGGTCAACCTGCCGGCCGACACGCGCGAACTGAAGCTCGACGCCGGCAACCCGAAGGCCGGCCTGCTGCCCAAGGGCGCGCTGCAGACCCGCACCGACTTCGGCGCGCCGGGCTACGGCGGCCCGTGCCCGCCGGAGGGCCACGGCCCGCACCGCTACATCTTCACCGTGTTCGCCGTGAAGCAGGACGCGCTGCCGGTCAACGCCGATACCTCGGCGGCAGTCGTCGGCTTCAACCTTCACTTCAACACGATCGAGAAGGCGACGCTGACCGGCAAGTTCTCGCGCTAGGCGCCGAGCGCGTCGGCGAGGTCGAGGAAGTCCTCGGCGAAGACATCGAACCAGTCCTCTGGCGCGACGTCGGGGGACTCGCCCGGTCCGAATTCCAGCGGCCGGGTCACGAAGGCGGTGCGCATGCCGAAGGCCCGCGCCGCCGCGAGGTCGTACTTGTGACAGGCGACCATCATGATCTCCGACGGCGCGAAGCCCAGGTAGTCGACCGCCAGCTGGTACACGGCGGGGGCCGGCTTGTAGATGCGCGCCAGCTCGGCCGTCAGCACGGCGTCGAAGGGCAGGGCGCCGTGCTTAACCACCGCCACCATGGTCGACATGGCGGTGTTGGACAGGGTCGAGAGCACGAAACGCCGGCGCAGGCGGGCGAGGCCGGGCACGGTGTCGGGCCATGGCTCGAGCCGGCTCCACACGCGGTTCATCTCGTCGCGTTCGGCCGCGTCGAAGGTGCCGCCCAGCCCGTGCCTGTCGAGCAGTGTGTCGAGGGTTTCGCGGTAGATCCGGTCGACCCGCAGGAACGGTCGCTGGCCGGCGATCACCGCGTCGAGCGTGGCGCGGTACAGCCCGCGCCACTCGGCCGACAGCGCGCCCCAGTCGAGCGACAGGCCCTTGGCGCGGTTGACCGCGTCGCCCATGCGCTGCAGCGGCCCGCAGAAGTCGGTGCAGGTCCCCTGGACATCGAAGGTCAGCGCCTTGATCGATCCGAGTCCTGGAACGGCCCGCGATTTCCCCATGCCTCACCCCTGAACGCCGCGATAAGCTTGCACAGCCTGCAAGTTGTGTCACTCTTTCGGCGATGAACGATCGGCGTCCGCCGCTGCCCGTGCCGCTGCCGGGCCCGTTGTCCATCGGGGCGCTCGACGCGGCGTTCCGGCATGGCGAGGAGCCGCCGCCGCTGCCCGCCATCGCGCGCCAGCCGTCCTATCGCTGGCTGGTCGTCGGCACGGTCTGCATCGGTTCGCTGATGGGCCAGATCGACGCCAGCATGACGCAGCTGCTGCTGCCGCGGCTCGAGGTCTTCTTCGACACCCGCCTGTCGGGCGTCAGCTGGGTCGCGGTGTCCTACCTGGTGTCGATGGCGTCGTTCACGCCGATCTTCGGGCGGATGGCCGACATGTTCGGCCACAAGCTGCTCTACGCCGCCGGGTTCCTGACCTTCATCATCGGCTCGATGCTGTGCGGTTACGCCCAGACCCTTCCCCTGCTGGTGGCGTTCCGCGTGCTGCAGGGCGTCGGCGCGGCGCTGATCACCGCCAACAGCGTGGCCATCGTGGTGATGGTCGCGGGACGCGAGGCGCGCGGCCGCGCGCTCGGCATCCAGGCGGCGGCGCAGGCCGTCGGCCTGTGCACCGGCCCGGCGCTGGGCGGCCTGATCCTCGACACGCTGGACTGGCACTGGGCCTTCTGGATCAACGTGCCGATCGGCCTGCTGTCGGTCCTGCTGTCGTGGCTCGTGGTGCCGCGCAGCGAGCTGCCGACGGTGCGGGAGAGCTTCGACTGGCGCGGCGCCTTCCTGCTGCTGCCGTCGCTCACCGCGGTGGTCGCGGTGCTCAACCAGGGCCACGCCTGGGGTTTCACGTCGCCCGCCATGATCGGCTGCGGCGTCGCGGCGCTGGTGCTGCTCGCCCTGTTCGTCAGCGTCGAGCACCATTCGCCGGCGCCGCTGCTCGACCTCCGCCTGCTGGCCAACCCGGTCTTCCTGCTGGGCAACATCGCCAGCTTCCTGTCCTACGCCAGCCTGTTCGGCGTGTTCTTCCTGGTGCCGTTCGTGCTGGTGCGGGTCTATGCCGACAACTCGCTGCAGGCCGGCCTGCGCCTGTCGGTGCTGCCGGTGGCGCTGGCGCTGGTCTCGCCGATCGGCGGCGCGCTCTACGACCGCTTCGGCGCGCGGCTGCCCGCGGTCGCCGGCCTCGCGACCTGCCTGGCCGGGCTGGCGCTGCTGCACTGGTCGCTCGACGGGTCGTCCGACCACCTCGGGCTGGTGATCGTCGCGCTGGCCGTGTTCGGCGCCGGCCAGGGCCTGTTCATCTCGCCGAACAACAGTGCGATCATGGCGGCCGCGCCGGCGGAAGAGACCGGGCAGGCCGCGGCGGTGCTCAACCTGATGCGCCTGCTGGGGATCAGCGCCGGCATCGCCAGCGGCGCCACGGTGCTGTCGGCGAGCCTCGGCGCGGCGGCGGGCCGCACGCTCGCCGTGCCGCCCGCCCTGATGATCGCGGGCGGGCGCGACGTGATCGTCATGCTGGGCATTCTCCTGGTCGGCGCAGCCGTGCTGTCGCTGGCCCGGTCGGCCCCGGCGAAGGGAGACTGAAGACCATGGAGTTCCTGCTTCTGGTGACCTGGTTCCTCGGGGGACATGCCATCTCGAGCTACCAGGTGCCGTTCGCCACGCGCCAGGCCTGCGACGTGGCGCTCGCCGACCTGCGCAGCGATGCCGGCCGCCTCGGCACGGCCGAGAGCACGATCCGCACCCTGCCGAGCGCGCCGGGCAACGACCGGCTGGTGGTTCCCCCCGGGGCCTCCTCGGCCCCGATGCTGTCGGCGATCTGCATCAACCAGCGGTAGTCCGGCCCGGCCCTTGCTAGGCTGGCGGCAGCCCCAACCGGAGGTCGCCATGGTCCGCTCCGACAATTCCCGCCCCGTCGCTTCCCGCTCCGCCGTCGCCCGCTCGACCGTCTCCCGCCGCTTCTTCCTCGCCGCCACCGCCACGACCGCGCTGGCGGCCGGCCTCGCGCTGCACCGCGGTGCCCGCGCCGCCGGCACGATCAAGCCCGACGACAAGAGCGCGCTGATCGTCGTCGACGTGCAGAACTGCTTCGTCGATGGCGGCACGCTGCCGGTCAAGGGCGGCGCCGACGTCGTGCCGATCATCAACCGGCTGTCGAAGTCGTTCGAGAACATCGTGGTGACGCAGGACTGGCACACGCCCGGCCACGCGTCCTTCGCCAGTGCCCATGCCGGCAAGAAGCCGTTCGAGACGACGGCGATGCCGTACGGCACGCAGGTGCTGTGGCCGGATCACTGCGTGCAGGGCTCGGAGGACGCGAACCTGCACAAGGACCTCGCGCTGCCGACCGCGACGCTGATCATCCGCAAGGGCTTCCACAAGGAGGTCGACAGCTACTCGGCCTTCGTGGAGGCCGACGGCAAGACGCCGACCGGGCTGGCCGGCTACCTGAAGGAGCGTGGCATCACGACGGTGTTCGTGACCGGCCTGGCGACCGACTTCTGCGTCGCGTGGACGGCGCTCGATGCGCGCAAGGCCGGCTTCGCCACCTACGTGATCGAGGACGCGACCCGGGCGATCGACCTCAACGGCTCGCTGGCCGCGGCGTGGAAGCAGATGGCCGACGCCGGGGTCAAGCGCATCCAGGCCGCCGACATCGCCTAGGCCTCCCTACAGGGGCAGCGGCTCGGTGAGCAGCGTGCGGGCGACCTCGACCAGTTCGAGTTCGCCCAGCGGCTTGGCGAGGAACGGCACGGCCGCCATCTCCGGCGGCAGCGACTCGCGGGTGTAGCCGCTGACCACGGCGAACGGTACGCCGCGCTGGCGCAGCGCGCGGGCGACCTCGAGCGAATCGCCCTGGCGGAGACGGACGTCGAGCAGCGCGGCATCCGGCTGTTCGCGGCGCAGCACGCGCAGCGCGCCGGCCGCCGTGCCGACCGGGCCGATCACCGAGAAGCCGTCGTCCTCGATGGCGCGCGAAAGTCCTTCCGCGATCAGGTAGTCGTCCTCGACGATGAGGACCCGCTTGGCCGTCATGTGCTCTCCCGGGCTTGGAGAGTCACCCTGCGCTTCGCGGGCACCGGGGTCGACCTCGGTGCCACGACAGCGCTGTGAGATTGGCGTGACCCGGGCGTTTCGTTGCAGCAAGCGCGCAGGAAAAGTCGTGCGATATGAGGCGCTTGCGCGCAGTCTGCCCGCGAAAATGGCATCCCCCGCCGGGCTGCGTTAACATCGCCCGAGTGCGTACGGACGTCGCGGGGGACGTCGATCAATGGCAGACAACGAAGCCGGCGCGGGCATGCCGGCGGCCGAGGTGGATTTCAGCGCGTTGCCGGTGGGCGCCGGCATCGGGCGCTTCGTGATCACGTCGATCCTGGGCCAGGGCGGCTTCGGCATCACCTACCGTGCCCGCGACGAGCAGCTCGGGCGCGAGGTCGCGATCAAGGAGTACCTGCCGGTCTCGCTGGCGATCCGCCAGGACGGGGTCACGGTGCTGCCGCGCTCGACCAAGGCCGCCGAGGATTTCACGTGGGGCCGCGAGCGCTTCGTCGCCGAGGGCCGGACGCTCGCCAGCCTCAACGACGCGCCGGCGATCGTGCGCGTGTACGACTTCCTCGAGCTGAACGGCACTGCCTACATCGTCATGGAGCTGGTGCGCGGCGAGACGCTGGAAGATCGCATCAAGCGCCAGGGCAAGCTTTCCGCCGACGAGGTGAACGCGCTGCTGTGGCCGTTGCTCGACGGTCTCGAGCAGGTCCACAAGACGGGCTTCCTGCACCGCGACATCAAGCCGGCCAACATCCTGCTGCGCGAGGACGGCAAGCCGACGCTGATCGACTTCGGCGCGTCGCGCGCGGCGATGGCCGGCCGCACCACGGCGATGACGGCGATCTTCACGCCGGGCTATGCCGCCGCCGAGCAGATGACCGCGGCCAAGCAGGGACCGTGGACCGACATCTACGGCCTGTCGGCGACGCTCTACCACGCGATCACCGGCACCGCGCCGCCCAGCGCCTTCGATCGCATGCTCGACGACGAGTACGCGCCGTTGACCCGCCTGGCGCCCGCCGGGTTCCCGCCGGGGCTGCTGATCGGCCTCGACGCCGGTCTCGCAGTCCGCGCCGCCGAGCGGCCGCAGACGATTGCCGGCTGGCGGTCGATCCTCGGCCAGAGCGAGGCGGCGGCGTCCGACGCCACGGTGGCGCTGGGACGGGGCGCGGCACCGGCCCCGGCCCCGGCCCCGGCACCGTCGGCGTCGCGGGGGACCGCGCCGGCCGCGCCGCCGCCGGCGAAGAGCCGGACCGGCCTGTTCGCCGCCCTCGGCGTCGCGGCGCTCATGGTCCTGGGCGGTGGCGGCTACCTCGCGATGGGCGAGCGCGCGGCACCCAGGCCGGTGGCGTTGCAGGAAGCGAAGGTCGAGGACCTCGAGAAGGCGCTCGACGCGCGGCGCAAGGCCGACGCCGAGGCCGCCGACAAGCGGCGGGCGGAGGAAGACGCGCAGAAGCAGGCCTCGGCCGATGCCGATGCCAAGCGGCGCGCCGACGACGAGTTGAAGCAGGCCGAGGACCAGCGACAGAAGGCGGAGGCCGAGCTCGCCCGCCTGCGCGAGGAACTCGAGGCCCAGAAGAAGGCGGCGGCCGAGCAGCGCGAGCTGGCCGACGCGCAGGCCCGGCGCGCCGCCGCGGAAGAAGCGCGGCGCAAGGTCGAGGCCGAGATGGCGGCGCTGAAGGCGGCCGAGGACGAGGCGCGGCGCAAGGTGGCGGTCGAGGCCGAGGCCAAGCGGCTGGCCGACGAGGCGCTGGCCAAGGCGCAGGCCGAGCGCGCCGCGGCCGACGCCGCCGCGCAGCAGAAGGCGGAGGCGGAGGCGAAGCAGAAAGCCGAGGCCGATGCGAAGACGCGGGCCGAAGCGGAAGCGCGCGCCGCCGACCGCAAGACCGCCGAGGCGGCCGAGACGGCGCTGCGGCTGTCGACGGCCGACCGCCAGCGGCTGCAGGTCGCGCTGACCGCGCTGGGCTTCAACACCGGCGGCAGCGACGGCGCCTTCGGGCCGCGTACCCGCCAGATGATCGCCGGCTGGCAGAAGGGCCGCAACGAGCCGGAGACCGGCTTCGTGACGGCGGCGCAGCAGCAGGCCCTGCTGCGCGACGCCGCGCCGGCCGTCGCCAAGTTCGACGACGACCAGAAGAAGCAGGAGGAAGAGGCGAAGAAGAAGGCCGAGGAGGACGCCAAGGCGAAGGCCGCCGCCGCGGCTGCGCCGCCCGTTCCCGTGCCGGCGCCCCCGGCCGCCGCGCCGCCGCCGGCCGCCGCCGCGGTCGCGCCGCCGGCCTCGCGGGGCGGCATCAATCCCTTCGACGGCCGCTGGACCGGCACGGCGCAGTTCGGCGGCAGCGGCCGCAACGAGGCGTTGTCGGTCGCGATCCAGAACGGCACGGGCAGCAGCGGCTGGCGCGTCGGGCGCTGCGGCGCCAAGAGCAGCAGCTACACCGTCAACATTACGAACGACGGCAAGTGGTCGGTGCACTTCGAGGGTTTCAACAACGACTGCGTCCCGCAGAGCAACACCTTCAAGGGCGTGTTGCAGGGCAACATGATCCAGTTTCGCTGGTCCGGCGGCCAGAACACCTTCACGCTGAGCAAGTAGGCGCGCGATGAACGAGGCCGCCATCGCATCGATCGAGACGATGGCCGATCGCATGGACACCGACCAGGCCGACGGCGCCCTGCTGGCCGGCTTCACCAAGCGCCAGCCGAGCGTCGAGGAGCGGATGGCGGCGGGCAAGGCCTTGCGCAAGACCGTGCCGCGCCAGGCCCATCGCACTTTCGATCCCGGCCGCGACCGCACCGACCCGATCGAGATCCTCGAGCGGCAGAACGCGACCCGGGCGGCCAAGCTGGTGCCGGTGCGCTACGGCCGCATGCTGGCCTCGCCCTTCGCCTTCCTGCGCGGCTCGGCGGCGGTGATGGCCTCCGACCTCGCGCACACGCCGGTCAGCGGCTTCTACGTCTATGCCTGCGGCGACATGCACGTCTCGAACTTCGGCGTGTTCGGCTCGGCCGAGCGCGAGCTGGTGTTCGCGATCAACGACTTCGACGAGGTCTTCCCCGCGCCGTGGGAGTGGGACCTCAAGCGGCTGGTCGCCAGCGCCGCCGTCGCCATCCGCTTCATGGGCGGCGATCGCGCCGATTCCGACGAGGCGGTGATGGGCATGGTGCGCTCCTACCGCAAGCGCATCGCGCGCTACGCCGGCATGGGCCACCTCGAGGTCTGGTACGACCGCATCGACGAACGCACCGTGCTCGACAGCCTGTCGCCCAGGGTGCGGCGCGGCGCCCAGCGGATCGTCGACAAGGCGCGCGCCAAGGGCCACCAGCGCGTGCTCGAGAAGATGACCGAGCAGATCCAGGGCGAGCATCGCATCGTCGAGGATCACCCGGTGATCGTGCGCGAGACCCATACCGCCGACGGCGTGCCGATCGGCGAGGCGCTCGACGGGCTGCTGCGGTCCTACATCGGGTCGCTGAGCTTCGACCGCCGGCGCCTGCTGGCGCGCTACCGCATCGTCGACGTCGCGCGCAAGGTGGTGGGTGTCGGCAGCGTCGGCACCGGCTGCTGGGTCGTGCTGCTGATGGGCAACGACAACGACGACCCGCTGTTCCTGCAGGTCAAGGAGGCGCAGTCGAGCGTGCTCGAGCCCTACGCGCGCTTCACGCTGCCGTTCGACAATCACGGCCGCCGCGTCGTCGTCGGCCAGCGCCTGATCCAGGGTTCGCCCGACATCTTCCTCGGCTGGGGCGAACTCGAGCACCGGCAGTTCTACGTGCGGCAGCTGGCCGACATGAAGGGCGGCGTCGAAATGGTCGAGGGCGATCGCGACGGCATCGACGGCTTCAAGGAGTATTGCCGGCTGTGCGGCTGGGCGCTCGCGCTGGCCCATGCCAAGTCGGGCGATCCGGCGCTGATCGCCGGCTACTGCGGCCACAGCGACGTGCTGGACGAGGCGCTGGCGGTGTTCGCCAACGCCTATGCCGATCGTACCGAGCGCGACCACGCCGCGCTGGAGAAAGCGCGCGGCAGCGGCCGCATCGAGGCGATCGACGACAAGCGCTGATGGAACGGCGCGGATTGCGCGCCGTCCCGGTCAATCCACCTTGAGCAGCCCCGTCGCCTGCAGGTCGGCGATCATCCGGTCGTCGGCGCGCAGGGTCGCCAGCAGGGGCTCCAGCGCCACGCCCTCGGTCTCGGCGCCGAGGCCCGCCATCTTTTCCCTGAAGGCCGGGTCGGTGGCGGTCGCGACGACGGCCTCGTTCAGCTTCCTGACCACCGCGGGCGGCGTGCCGGCCGGTGCCATCAGGTAGAGCGGCGTCGTGGCGGAGAAGTCCTTCACGCCCATCTCGGCCAGCGTCGGCACGTCGGCGAGCTGCGGCGAGCGCCTGGCGGTCGTGACCGCGATGGCGCGCAGCTTGCCGTTGCGGATGTGGCCGATCGAGGCCGGGATCTGGTCGATCACCGCGTCGATCTGGCCGGCCAGCAGGTCGTTCAGCGCCGGTCCGTTGCTCTTGTAGGGCACGATGTTGAACGTGACGCCGAGCGCCTTCTGCAGCTGCAGCAGCGCCAGGTGGTTGGTGCTGCCGTTGCCGGGATGGCCGATCGTCACCGTGCCCGGCTTGGCCCGGAGCGCGGCCAGCATCGCCGGCCAGTCCTTGTAGGGGCCGTTGGCGTTGACCACGATGTCCATCGGCGAGGTGTTGAGCAGCGCGACGGGAGCGAAGCTGTCGAGCGTGTAGGGCGGCTTGCCCCCGGTCATGCGCGGGCTGACCAGGAACGTGCCGGTCGAGCCCAGCACCACCGTGTAGCCGTCGGGCGGCGACTGGCTGGCCGCCTCGGCGCCGATCGCGCCGCCGGCGCCGCCCTTGTTCTCGACGATGACCTGCTGGCCCAGCCGCTTGGGCAGCGCCTCGGCGTAGAGCCGGCCGGTGAGGTCGGCGTTGCCGCCCGGCGCGAACGGCACGATAAGCTTGATCGGCTTGTCGGGGTAGGCGGCCTGGGCGTGGGCCCCGGCGGTGGCGGCGAGGACGAGCCCCGCGGCGATGACGGTGCGGCGCTTGAGCGACATGTGCGTTTTCTCCCTGCCGGCGAGTATGCCGCGAAGCTCAGATCGCGCGCCAGAGCGGGCGCAGCGCCAGCAGCACGACGAGCCCCAGCCCGCCGGTCAGCGCCGTCGCGGTCGACGCCCCCACCAGGTTGGCCAGCCAGCCCAGCCACAGGAAGCCGAGCGGACCGGTGCCGATGCAGACCGACAGCACGCCCATGATGCGCGGCCGCATCTCGACCGGCGCGGCGAGGTAGACCAGCGTCGCCTGCAGGGTGGCGAAGGCGGCGCCCGACAGGCCGGTCAGCAGGAGGCCGGCGGCCGCCGGCACGACGCCGGGCGACAGGGCGAAGATCACGACGCCCAGCTGGTAGAGCGCGACGCCGCCGACATAGGCCCCGGCGTGCCAGCGCGGCACCAGCCGCCACGCCAGCAAGAGCGCGCCCACGAAGGCGCCGACGCCGTCGATGCTGGTCAGCAGCCCGACGCCCTCCGGTCCGAGCGCCAGCTGGTCGCGGCCGATCACCGGGATCATGCTGGTGAACGGCCAGCCGAAGATGTTGTAGACGATCGTGACGGCGAGGATCGCCGCCAGCCGGCGGTCGCCGCGCACCGCGGCGAAGCCCTCGCGCATCGAGGCCCAGACCGGCGTGCCGTGGCCGCTCGGCGTGTTGCGCGCCGCCACCGCGAGCGTCGCGCCGAGCGCCAGCAGGTAGAGGCCGGCGCTCAGCAGGAACGCGCCCTCGATGCCGGCGATCACCAGCACGACACCGCCCAGCGTCGGGCCGATCATGCGGCTGACGTTCATCGCCACGATGTCGAGCGCCATGGCAGTGGCCATGCGGTCGCGGCCGACGCTGTCGCCCATCATGGTGCGGCGCAGCGGGTTGTCGGTCAGCCAGCCGAAGCCGTTGACCAGGCTGCCGACCGCGAGGTGCCAGACCTGCAAGAGACCGAACGCCGCGATGACCGCCAGCACCGCCGAGGTCAGCGCCAGCAGGGCGATCATGCCGGCCAGCATCAGGCGCCGGTCGAAGCGTTCGACCACGACGCCCAGCCAGGCCCCGAACAGCCCCATCGGCAGGAGGCGCAGCATCGTCACGACGGAGACGAGGAACGGCGAGTCGGTCTCGCGATAGACGATCACGCCCATCACCACCGTCTCGAGCCAGCGCACCACCGAGGCGACCAGCCCGACCGACCACAGGCGCCAGAAATCGGCGGGGTAGGCGCGGGACGTCACCGGTCGGCCGGCACTGTCGGCGCCTCGCCGTCGATGGTGCAGACCAGCCCGTCGGCGTGGAAGTCCATCCGGGCCTCGCCGCGCAGTTCGGCGGCCAGGGCCTGCCGGATCATGCGCGTGCCGAAGCCGGTGCGGCCCGGCGGCGTGACCGGCGGGCCGCCGTGCTCGCACCACGACAGGCGGAAGCGCGGTCCCTCGACCGTCCAGCGCACCTCGACATGGCCGTCCGGGAGCGACAGCGCGCCGTACTTGAGGGCGTTGGTCACCAGCTCGTGGACGGCCAGCGACAGGGTGACGGCGGTGCGGGGTTGCAGGCGCAGCGGCGGACCGTCCAGCCGGACGCGCTCCTCGCGCGGCTCGAGCAGGCGCAGCGAGGCGCGCAGCACCTCGTCGAGGGCGGCGCCCTCCCAGCTGGCCTCGGTCAGCAGGCCATGCACCGCCGCGAGGTTGACCAGCCGCTGCGACAGCTGCTCGCGCGCCGCGGGCTCGACGTCCTTCAGGGTGACGTTGGCGATCGACTGCACGATCGCCAGCGTGTTCTTGACCCGGTGATTGAGTTCGTCGAGCAGCAGGCGCAGCTGCGACTCGTAGCGGTGGCGCTCGGTGACGTCGGCGGCGACGCAGACCGAGCCGACCGGCACGCCATCGGGGCCGCGCAGCGGCTCGGCCCGGATCAGCAGGGTGCGCCGCTCGCCGTCGTCGTGCACGAGGTCCATCAGCTCGTCGTCGATCGTCTCGCCCCGCAGCGCGCGTTGCAGCGGCAGCCGGTCGAGCGGGAGCACGGCGCCGTCCTGTTCGAAGCGGAACAGCTGGTTCGGCGCGACCGAGAGCAGGCGCTCGTCCGGCGGCACGCGCAGCATCTCGGTGGCGCGCCGGTTGCGCGCGATCATGCGGCCCGCGGGATCGTTGGTGAACCACACCGCGACCGGCACCGTGCCCAGCACGGCCTCGAGCTCGGCGGTGCGCTGGTGCAGCGCCGCCTCGGCGTCGCGGCGGTCCGAGACGTCGCGCAGCACCGCGCCGATGCCGTCGCCCAGGGGAAACACGCAGTAGGCGACCAGCCGCGCGCGCATGGTCGACAGGATCTCGCCCTTGAGCAGGCGACGCGTCGCCATCGCCTCGCGCAGCACGCGGCCACGCTCGTGCTCGCGGTCCCATGGGAAGACGTCCCACACCACCCGGCCCAGCACCGTGTCGGCCGGCCGCTCGAAGTAGCGGGTGGCCTCGTCGTTGAACAGCACGAAGCGGAAGTCGCGGTCGAGCGCGTAGAACGGCTGGCCGATCCCGGCGAGGATCTGGTCGAGCAGAAGCGCGGCGTCGGGCAACGGGGCCATGGTTGCAGTGTACCGCGCCCGGCGCCTCTTGCTAGAGAGACGGGGACAGACGGGGGAACTTGCGTGAAGATCACGGCCGCCACCTACAACATCCAGTTCGGCCGCGGGATCGACGGCGTGTTCGACATCGACCGGACGGCGCGCGAGGTCGCCGGCGCCGACATCGTGGCCTTCCAGGAGGTCGCTCAGCACTGGGCGCGCAATGGCTGGCAGGACCAGGCGCAGGAACTGGCCGACCGGCTGGGCTTTCACCACGTCTTCGGGGCGGGTTTCGACGTCGCCGCCGGTGGGCCGCCGGGCGAGGCGGTGCCGCGAGCCCGCCGCCGCCGGTTCGGCAACATGGTGGCCAGCCGCTGGCCGATCGAGTCGAGCCGGACGATGCTCCTGCCCAAGGTGGCGCTGGCCCGCTTCTACGACCTGCAGCGCTGCATCGTGGAGGCGGTGGTGGCGACGCCGGCCGGCCGGCTCCGGGTCTATTCCCTGCACCTGACGCACGTCTCGTCGGGGCTGCGCCTGCCGCAGGTGCGCACGCTGCTCGACTTCGTGGCCGACGCGCCGGAGAACGGCGCGCCGTGGAGCGGCGAGCCGGTGCCGGGCTGGACCGAGGGGCCGGAGGAGCCGGCGCTGCCCGAGCCGGCGCTGGTCATGGGCGACATGAACTTCACCGCCGACTCGGCCGAGTACGCGCTGGTGTGCGGCGAGAAGGACCCGGGGCTCGGCCGCATCGTGCGCCGCAGCGCGCTGCGCGACGCCTGGGTGGCGGCGGGCCACGCCGAGGACGAGGGCGTCAGCCTGCGCAACGAGTACCTGGGCGAACTGCGCATCGACCACGTCTTCGCCACGCCGTCGGTGGCCCGCCATGTCGCCGCCATGCGGATCGACGAGACGGCGCGCGGCTCCGACCACTACCCGGTGTTCGTCGACCTCGAGGTTCCCGGGACGGGCTTCTAGTCGCCTAGTCCATCACGATCGCGACGCGGCCGGTCACCGAGCGTTCGAGCAGGGCGCGCATGGCGTGGTCCGCCTCGTCGAGCCGGAAGGTACGATCGACGTGCGGCCGGCACTGGCCGGCCTCGCACCAGCCGCGGATGCGCTCCATCAGGGCGAAGGTGCGGTCGGCCTGTTCGAAGCGCGCGTCGTGCGGGCTCCAGCCGACATAGTAGCCGTAGTTGAAGCCGGTCACCGCGATGGTCTTGACCAGCAGGATGTTGGCCGGGATCTGCGGGATCGTGCCGCCGGCGAAGCCGATCGGGCAGATCCGCGATTCGACCGCCATGCAACGCAGCGACTGGGCGAATACCTCGCCACCCACCGGATCGTAGACGCGGTCGACGCCGCGGCCGCCGGTGATCTTCAGCACCTCTTCGCGGAAGTCCTGCGCGGTGTAGTCGATCACGTGGTCGGCGCCGTGGGCGCGGGCGAACGCGGTCTTGCGCGCGCCGCCCGCGGTGGCGATCACCGTGGCGCCGAGGATCTTGCCGATCTCGACCGCCGCCATGCCGACGCCGCCCGCCGCGGCATGGACCAGCAGCGTCTGGCCGCGCTGCACGTCGAGCGCCACCGGCCAGGTCAGCGCGCCGGCCGAGGTCGGGTAGGAGATCGCGAGTTGAATGGCCTCGACGAAGCCGACGGTGCGAGGCTTGGGGAAGACGTTGACCTCGTGGGCGACCGTCTCCTCGGCCAGCCCGCCCCAGTCGAGCACCGCCACGACCTCGTCGCCGACCTTGAGCCGCTTGCAGGCGGCATCGACCTCGGTGACGACGCCCGAGACCTCGGTGCCGGGCGCGAACGGGAAGGGCGGGCGCCGCTGGTACTTGCCGGCGATCACCAGCGTGGTGGCGAAGCTGACGCCCGCCGCCTTGATGCGGATGCGCACCTGGCCGGTGCCAAGCGGCATCGGCGCAGTGTCCTCCAGGACAAGGTCCTCCGGTCCGCCCCAGCGGCGGCAGATCATCGCTTTCATGGCGGGCTCAGGCTCCCAGCGCGCCGACGATGGCGACCGAGCAGACGTTGCGCGCCGGGAAGCCGCCGAGGTTGTGGGTCAGGCCCAGCTTGACATCGGGGCGCTGGCGCGCGCCGGCGCGGCCCTGCAGCTGCAGGTACATCTCGTAGATCATGCGGATGCCCGAGGCGCCGATCGGGTGGCCGAAGCACTTGAGGCCGCCGTCGATCTGGCACGGCACCTTGCCGTCGGCGTCGTAGAAGCCGTCGAGCACATCGCCGACCGCGCGCCCCTCCGGCGAGATGTAGAGGTCCTCCAGCGTCACCAGCTCGGTGACCGAGAAGCAGTCGTGGCATTCCACCAGGCTCAGCTGCTCGCGCGGCTTGTCGATGCCGGCCTCGCGGTAGGCGCGACGGGCGGCGACGCGCGCCGTGGCGAAGTAGCTGCCGTCCCAGGTGTTGTACTGCTCCTCCTCGCCGTTCGAGCCGGCGATCTGCAGCGCCTTCACCGTCACGAGGTCCTTCTTGCCGAGCGAGCGCGCGATCTCGGGCGTCGTCACGATCGCCGCGGCGGCGCCGTCGGACACGCCGCAGCAGTCGTAGAGTCCGAGCGGGTCGGCGATCAGCGGCGCGTTCAGCACGTCGGCCTCGGTGATCGGCCGCTGCAGGTGCGCCTTGGGGTTCTTCGCGCCGTTGGCGTGGCTCTTGACCGAGATCCGGGCCATCGCGCGCTTGAGGTCGTCGCGGCTGACGCCGTGCTTGGCGCGGTAGGCCGAGGCGAGCTGCGCGAAGCTGCCCGGCGCGGTCAGGTTGGACCACCACAGCGGCGGCAGCATGCCGGCGTTGAGGCCGGGCAAGCCCCCGAAGCCGGTGTCCTTCAGCTTCTCGACGCCCAGCGCCAGCGCGATGTCGCAGGCGCCCGCCGCGACGGCATAGACGGCCGAGCGGAAGGCGTCGGAACCCGACGCGCAGTAGTTCTCGACGCGGCTCACCGGGATGTAGTCGAGCCGCAGCGTCTCCGACAGCGGCAGGCCGGACTTGCCGACATTGACCTCGTCGAGGCAGGTCGACAGCCAGGCCGCGCCGACGTCCTTGCGGCCGATCCCGGCGTCGCCCAGCGCCTCCTCGAAGGCGCCGACCATCAGCTCCTCGGCGCCCTTGTCCCAGTGCTCGCCGAAGCGGGTGCAGCCCATGCCGAGGATGGCGACCTTGTCGCGGATGCCCGAAGCCATTGTTGTTCCTCCCTAGGCGATCTTGACCGGCAGCGCCTTCACGCCGCGCAATATCAGCGAATCGTGCCACTCGGGCGGCCCGCCGGCCAGCCGGATCGACGGCAGGCGCTCGGTCAGGCGGCGGGCGGCGATGATGCCCTCCAGCCGGGCGAGCGGCGCGCCGAGGCAGAAGTGGATGCCGTGGCCGAAGGTCAGGTGCGGGTTGGTCTCGCGGCCGATGTCGAAGCGCTCGGCGTCCGCGAACGCCTCGGGATCGCGGTTGGCCGCGTTGGCGAAGGCGAAGACGCGCTGGCCGGCGCGGATCGTGCGCCCGCCCAGCTCGAGGTCGGCGGCGGCGATGCGGGCCAGCGCGCCCGACGGGCCGTCGTAGCGCAGCCATTCCTCGACCGCGCGACCGGCCAGCGACGGGTCGGCGGCCAGCCGCTCCCACTGGTCGCGGTGCTTCATCGAGTACAGGAAGCCGTTGCCGATCAGGTTGGTCGTGGTCTCGTGGCCGGCGAACAGCAGGAGGATGCAGGTGCCGATGATCTCGTCGGTCGAGAGCGCGTCGCGGTCGTCGCGCGCCAGCACCAGCTGGCTGATCATGTCGGCCGCCGGCGCGGCGGTGCGGGCCTCGACCAGCGCGCGGAAGTAGGCGGCCATCGCCTTCGCGCCCTGCTCGGCGCGCAGGTACTTGTTGCCCGCCACCTGGGCGGTGCCGATGAACAGCGCGATCTCGTCCGACCACACCTTGACGCGCGCGAGGTCGGTCCGCGGCACGCCCAGCAGGTCCATGATCACCGAGGCGGGCAGCGGGTAGGCGAAGTCGGCGATGAAGTCGACCGGCTCGCCGCGGCGCGCCTTGGCTTCCATGCCGTCGATCAGCTCGGCCACGATGCTCTCGACGTTGGGCGCGAGGTTGGCGACGGCGGTCGGCGTGAAGGCCTTGGTGAACAGCCGACGCAGGCGGGTGTGGTCCGGCGGGTCGCGGAACACCATCCAGTGGTTGAGGTAGCGCACCAGGCTGTCGATCGCGCCGCTCTTGTACTCCGGGTTGGCGCGGAAGAACGGCGTCAGCCGGTCGGCCGAGATCTCGCGGTTGTTGAGCGCGACCTGCCGGACGTCGGCGTAGCGCGTCACGATCCATGCCTTCATGGCCGGCGACCAGTGCACCGGGTCGGTTGCGCGCAGCCGGGCGAAGGCGGGGAAGGGGTCGGCGTTGGTCGCCGGATCGCCGAGGTCGAAGACGTAGGCCGTCATGGTCCGGCCTACTCGGACCACGGGCCGAACGGCGGCATGTCCTTGCTGGGCTTCAGCGGGAAAGTCGGCGCGCGCTTCTCGAAGAACGACTTGATGCCCTCCTGCGCGTCGGCGCCGGCCGCGAGGTAGCCGACGCACTGCAGGTCGAGCGACACCGCGTCGAGCGGGTCCTGGGCTCCCCACATGCTCCACATCAGGCGGCGGTTGACCGCGGCGGCGACCGCCGACGAGGTGCTGGCGGCGAACCTGGCGGCCAGCGCCTGCGCCGCCGGCAACAGGTCGTCGGGCGCATGGACCGAGCGCACCAGGCCGCCCTTCAAGGCTTCCTCGGCGCCGAACAGCTCGGCGGTCATCACCCATTCCTGCGCCTGCTGCATGCCGACCAGCCGCGGCAGGAACCAGCACGAGCCGGCTTCCATCGCCATGCCGCGCTTGTTGAACACGAAGCCGATCCTGGCGCTGGTCGAGACCATGCGGATGTCCATCGGCAGGCACATGGTGATGCCGACCCCGACCGCCGCGCCGTTGATCGCGGCGATCACCGGTTTCAGGCAATTGTGGATCGCCAGCGTGATCGAATCGCGGGCATCGCGCTTCTGCGGCTTGCTGCCGTCGTTCCAGACCTGGAAGGCGCCGCTGCCGCCGGAGATGTCGGCGCCGGCGCAGAACGCCCGCCCGGCGCCGGTGACCACGATCGCCCGGACTTCATCCATTGCATTCACGTCGCGGAAGAAGCCGATGAGGTCGCGGCTCATCGCGGTGTTGAAGGCGTTGAGCTTGTCGGGCCGGTTCAGCGTCACCGTCATGACGCCGTCCTTGAGGTCGGTCAGCAACGTCTCGTAGGCCATGGTTTCCTCGCCCTTTCGTTCCGCTGCGCAAGACCAAATGTCGTTGCGCGACCGGCTTGTTTGCGAAACATTCGCCGCAACCAGCGCGATTCGCAATCCCGGAGGAAGTCGATGTCTCACTTGCTGAAATCCGTCGAAGACGGCGTCATGAAGATCGTCCTGAACCGTCCCGACGCGATGAACGCCCTGTCGCGGGACATGATGACCGGCCTGAACGACGCGCTGGAAGAGGCCGCGGGCTCGCGCGACATCGGCTGCGTCGTGGTGCGCGGCGCCGGTGACAAGGCGTTCTGCGCCGGCGGCGACGTCAAGTCGATGGCGGCCGGCCGCGACCACGACAAGACCTACGAGGACAAGGTCCACGACATCCGCATCCGCATGCGCGTCTCCGAACTGCTGCACGAGATGGGCAAGCCGACCATCGCCATGGTGAACGGCGTCGCCGCCGGCGCCGGCCTGTCGATCGCGCTGGCCGCCGACATGCGCTTCGCCGGCAAGAGCGCACGCATGACCACGGCCTTCGCCAAGGTCGGCTTCTCGGGTGACTTCGGCTCGCATTTCTTCCTGCACCGGCTGGTCGGCACGTCGAAGGCGCGCGAGCTCTACTTCACGGCCGAGATCCTGAATGCCGAGCAGATCGAGCAGCTCGGCCTCGCGAACCGCATCGTCGACGACGCCAACCTCGAGGCCGAGACGATGGCGTTCGCCAAGAAGCTGGCCGCCGGCCCGCGCGTGGCGTGGTGGCACGTCAAGAAGAACATGAAGATCGCCGAGGAGGGCACGCTCTCCGAGGCGCTCGACAGCGAGGCGGCGCGCATGATCCGCACCGGCGAGACCGAGGACCACAAGGAAGCCGCCCGCGCCTTCGTCGAGAAGCGCGCGCCGAACTTCAAGGGACGCTAGGCGTCCGTCGCAGCTTCGCGAGCGCGGTCTCGGCCGCGCCCGCGAGGCCCCGCGGCATCACCAGGATCGCCGCGATCAGCAGCACCGCGTAGAGCAGTCCCGACAGGCCGCGGCCCAGCCCGGCCGTCAGGTCGGGGAAGAACTGCAGGAACAGCCCGCCGACGATCGCCCCGGCCGGCGACTGCAGGCCGCCGATCACCAGCCCGAACAGCATCTGCACCGACAGGCCGAAGCCGTAGGCGCCGGGCCCGACGTAGCCGAACTGGAACGACGACAGGCATCCCGCCAGCCCGATCAGCGCCCCGGCCAGGCCGGAGGCGATGGCGCGGACCTCGACCACCCGGA
This sequence comes from Pseudomonadota bacterium, assembly GCA_020160955.1. Lineage (GTDB taxonomy): Bacteria > Pseudomonadota > Alphaproteobacteria > Reyranellales > Reyranellaceae > Reyranella. The sequence goes on along the minus strand of JAIUOX010000006.1, from coordinate 40,987 downwards.
TGCCCTGCGCCGTCGCGGCGACTTCGTGGTCGCGCGCCGCCCGCATCGCGCGGCCCGAGCGGCTGTCGACCAGGTTGCGCACCAGCCACAGGCCGCCGCCCAGCAGCGCCAAGGCCAGCAGGAAGGTCCAGCGGTCGTTGGACAGGCCGGCCGGCGGCACGGGGAAATCGAGGTAGAGGCCGTTGACCCCGCCGGTCCAGCCCTCGACCAGCCGCCAGCGCAGGAGCTGGGGGAAGGCGATGGCGAAGGCATAGGTGACCAGCGCCTGCGTCCACACGCTGTGACCGCCGGCGATGCGGCCCAGCGCCCAGCCGGCGGCATAGCCGGCCAGCGCGCCGGCCGGCAGGCCCCAGTAGACCGACAGCGGCGTGTGGTTGCCGATCATCGCCGTGGCGTAGCCGCCGATCCCGAACAGCGCGGCCTGGGCGAACGAGAACTGGCCGCTGATCCCGCACAGCACCACGAGGCCGAGCAGCGCGATCGCCCAGATCGCGGCCTGGGTGAAGCGGAAGACGATGAAATCCGGGAAGCAGAACGAAAGCGCGGCCGCCGCCACGAAGCCCATGGTCCACACGGTCCGCATGGGCCTACTGTACGGGACAAGCAACGACGAAGGGAGAGGAACGATGAAGCTCCGGCAATGCGTGTTCGTGGCCAAGGACCTCGAAAGCTCCAGCGCCGAACTGTGCGACGTGCTCGGCCTCGAGGTGGCGTTCCGCGATCCCAGCGTGGCGAAGTGGGGACTGGCCAACGTGGTCTGCCCGACCGGGCACGACTTCCTCGAGATCGTGTCGCCGACCCAGGACGGCACGTCGGCTGGCCGCTACATCGACCGGCGCCACGGCGATGGCGGCTACATGGTGATCCTGCAGGTGCCGGACGCGCAGGCCGAGCGGGCGCGGCTCACCGGCATGGGCATCCGCGCGGTCGCGCAGAAGGACCTGCCCGAGTACCACTACACGCACTTCCACCCGTCCGACACGTCGAGCGTGCTGCTGTCGATCGACAGCACCTTCGCGCCGGCCGGCGTCGACCCGAAGCTGTGGTGGCCGCCGGCCGAGAAGGACTGGCTGAAGCATGCGCGCTCCGACGTCACCAACGGTCTGGGCGGCGTCGAGATCCAGGCCGAGGACCCGGACAAGGCGGCGGCGCACTGGTCGAAGCTGCTGAACCTGCCGGTGACCGACGACATCATCCGGCTGGAGGACGACGCCGAGATCCGCTTCACGCCGATCGTCGACGGCCGTGGCCCGGGCGTTTCGGCGTTCGACGTCAAGGTCGTCGACCGGCATCGCGTGATGGCGGCGGCCAAGAAGCGCCGCCTCGACCGCGGCCCGACGCAGATCGAGATCTGCGGCTGCCGCATCAACCTGGTGTGACAGGGAAAGGTCCCTCGCTGCGCTCGGGATGACAGCTGCTTTGCTTGTCATCCCGAGGGCGAAGCCCGAGGGACCTTGTTTTCCTCCCCGCGCTGCCGCGCAGGGAGGAAAGCGTGCTCAGGCGACCGCCTTCGCCAGGCGGCCGCGGATCGTGTCCTCGGCTTCGCGGACGATGCGCTCGACCAGGTCCTTGCAGGTCGGGATGTCGCGGATCAGGCCCATCACCGTGCCGGCCGACCAGATGCCGTGCTCGAGGTCGCCGGTCTCGTAGACCACCTTGCCGCGCGCGCCGGCGACCAGCGGGCCGATCTCCTGGATCGTCTTGCCCTCGTGCTCCATCTCGATCGCCTTCTTGGCCACCGAGTTGCCGTAGACGCGGCTGGTGTTGCGCAGGGTGCGGAACAGCAGCGCGGTCGAGCGCTCGTCGCTCTCGACCAGCGCCTGCTTCACCTTGTCGTGGATCGGCGCTTCCTTGGTCGCCATGAAGCGCGTGCCCATGTTGATGCCGTCGCAGCCCAGCGCCAGCGCCGCGACGAGGCCGCGCGCGTCGGCGAAGCCGCCCGAGGCCAGCATCGGGATCTTGATCACGTTGGCCGCCGCCGGCAGCAGCACCAGGTTCGGCACGTCGTCCTCGCCCGGGTGGCCGGCGCACTCGAAGCCGTCCATCGAGATCGCGTCGACGCCGGCCTTCTCGGCCGACACGCCGTGGCGCACCGAGGTGCACTTGTGGATCACCTTGATGCCGTGCTCCTTGAGCTTCGGCAGGAACGGCTTGGGATTGTTGCCCGCGGTCTCGACGATCTTCACGCCGGAGTCGCAGATCGCGTCGATGTACTCGCCGTAGGGCCGCGGCACGAGGGTCGGCAGGATCGTGAGGTTCACGCCGAACGGCTGGTCGGTCATCTCGCGGCAGCGCTTGATCTCCTTGCGCAGGTCCTCCGGCGTCGGCTGCGTCAGGCCGGTCAGGATTCCGAGCGCGCCGGCGTTCGACACGGCGGAGGCGAGCTCGGCCCGGCCGACCCACTGCATGCCGCCCTGCACGATCGGGTGCTTGATGCCGAACATCTCGGTGAAGCGCGTCTTGATCATCTGGTGTTTCCCCATGGGTCTCGGTTGGCCTCCAGCATTAGCCAACCGGGCAGGACCGGGCCAGCACCCCGGAATGTCCTTCCGCGAAGCGGATCAGCGGGAGGGGGACGGCAACTGGGCGAGCCAGGCGGTGACGTCGGCCCGGGTGGGCGCGCGGGCCTGCAGGAACCCGGCCATGGCGGCGATCGCGTCGACGTGGTCGACGCCGGGGTAGAGGCGTAGCTCGACCGGCGCGCCGGCCTGGCGCCACGCCGCGGCGAGCCGCTCGCTGTTGCGCGGCAGCACGGTGCGGTCGTCCAGCCCGTGGATCAGCAGGGCCGGCGGCAGCGGCGCCCGGGCGAAGGTGATGGGCTGGGTGGCCGGGTTGTCGCGGCCGCCGAAGATCTCGACCAGGCGGGCCGACTTCAGCGGCAGGAAGTCGTAGGGCCCGGCCACGCCGATCGCCCCGGCCAGGGCGCCGCGCTCGAGGCCGGCCTGCGCCAGGTAGGGCGTGTCGGCCGCCAGCATCAGCGCGATGTGGGCCCCGGCCGAGTGTCCCATGACGACCAGCGGACGGCCGTCGCCGTTCCCGGCGGCCCAGCGCACGGCCGTGGCGCCGTCCTCGACGAAGGTCGGGAAGCGGGCCTCGGGAAAGACGCGGTAGTCGGGCACTATCGCGGTGTGGCCGGCGGCGGCCAGCGCCTGGCCGACGAACAGGTAGTCGGCCTTGCTGCCGGAGTCCCACGATCCGCCGTAGAAGAACACCACCGTGCAGGGCCGCGCCGCGGGCTGTTCCGGCCGGTACAGGTCGAGCCGCTGGCGCGGGTCCGGACCGTAGGCGAGGTCGGTCTCGCGCGTGTAGCCGCGCTTCGGCACCGTGGCGTTGAGGAGCGCGGCGGGCGAGCAGCCGCCGAGCAGGCCGGCCAGCGAGGCGAGGAGACCGCGCCGGGCCAGGGTCATGCCGTGGCGGCGATCCCCGCCACCTGCTCGGCGAGCGCCAGCGAGGCGGTGAGGCCGGGCGATTCGATGCCGAACAGGTTGATCAGTCCCGGCACCCCGTGCTCGGCCGGTCCCTGCACCTGGAAATCCTGCGCCGGCGCGCCCTGCGGCACCGTCTTGGGCCGGATGCCGGCATAGCCCGGCTGCAGCGCGCCGTCCTTGAGGCCCGGCCAGTAGCGCCGCACCGCGGCATAGAACTTGTCGGCGCGATGCGGGTCGACCGTGTAGTCGATGCTGTCGATCCACTCGACATCGGGGCCGAACTTGGCCTGCCCGCCCATGTCGACGGTGATGTGCACGCCCAGCCCGCCCGGCACGGGGACGGGGTAGATCAGGCGCGAGAAGGGCGAGCGTCCGGCCAAGGTGAAATAGTTTCCTTTCGCGTAGTACGCGGGCGGGATGCGATCGGATGGCAGGCCGACGATCTTTCGCGCCAGCGTCGGCGCGTGCAGGCCGGCCGAGTTGACGACCAGCCGACAGCGCAGCCGCATCGGTTCGGCGCCGCCGACCTCGAGATCGATCCCGGCATTGGCGACGCGGCCGGCCTCGACCGGGCTGTTGAAGGCGTACATCGCGCCCCGGGCCTCGGCGTCGCCCTGCAGCGACAGCATGTAGGAATGGCTGTCGATGATGCCGGTGGCGGGCGACAGGAGCGCCGCCGTGCACTGCAGGTTGGGTTCCATCGCCTGCGCCTCGGCCGCCGTCAGCAGGCGCATGCCCTCGACGCCGTTGGCCTCGGCACGGCCCTTGATCTCGGCGAGCTTCTCGCTCTCGGCCGGGTTGGTGGCGACGATCAGCTTGCCGCAATTGATGTGCGGCACGCCGTGGTCGCGGCAGTAGGCGTAGAGCATCCGGCGTCCCGACACGCAGGCCCGCGCCATCAGGCTGTCCTTCGGGTAGTAGATGCCGGCGTGGATGACCTCGGAGTTGCGCGAGCTGGTCTCGGTGCCGATCGCGTCCGCCGCCTCGACGACGATGACCTCACGGCCGGCAAGGGCAAGGGCGCGCGCGACGGCCAGGCCGACGACGCCGGCGCCGATCACGACGCAGTCGACGGTTTCGAACGGGGACGAAGTCATGGGCGCATGCTAGTAGATTGGCGTGAACAGGACAGCAAGACGTGTGACCGTGCCATGAACGGCGCCTTGGTCACGGGGGGAGCGATCAGGGTCGGGCGGGCGTTGGCGATGGCGCTGGCGGCCGATGGCTACTTCGTGTTCGTGCACCACCATTCCTCGGGCGTCGAGGCTCAACGGACCGTGGCCGACATCGTGGCCGCGGGCGGCCGGGCCAAGGCGCTGAGGGCCGACCTGTCGTCGGCCCGCCAGGCCGAGGCGCTGGTCGGCCGCTGCCGGGCCCCGGGCGTGCGGCTCACCTGCCTGGTCAACAGCGCCTCGCTGTTCAAGCTCGACCGTGCCCCCACCGCGACCGCCGCCGACTTCGACCGGCACATGGCGATCAACCTGCGCGCGCCGATGCTGCTGTCGCAGGCGCTGGCGCGCCAGCTGCCGGACGGCGAGACCGGGGTGATCGTCAACCTGCTCGACCAGAAGCTGTTCAACCTCAATCCCGACTTCCTGACCTACACCCTGTCCAAGGTCGGCCTGCAGGGCCTGACCACGGTGCTGGCGCAGGCGCTGGCGCCGCGCCTGCGGGTCGCCGGCATCGCGCCCGGCCTGACGCTGCGCAGCGGCAGCCAGACCGACGCGCGCTTCGCCGAGCAGCACACCCAGAACCCGCTGGGCGTCGGCGTCACGGTCGAGGACCTGGTGCGCGCGATGCGCTTCATCCTGCAGACGCCGACCTTCACCGGCGACACGCTGATCGTCGACAGCGGCGAACACCTCACCGGTCGGCCGCGCGACATCGCGTTCGATCCAAGGGCCGGCAAGGCCAAACCAGCAAGGAAAGCCTGAAAATGGGCGGCCGCATCTTCATCCGCGACTTCCGCCTTCCGGTCTCGATCGGCATCCACGATTTCGAGAAGGAAGGGCCGCAGACCGTGGTCGTGAACATCGACCTGCTGCTCGAGCCCGCGGGCAAGGCGCACGACGACCGGATCGCCAACGTGCTGAACTACGACGTGGTGCACGACGGCATCCGCGACCTCGCGACCAGCCGGCACTTCAACCTGCAGGAGACGCTGGTCGACGCCATCCTCGACCTCTGCCTGGCCCAGCCCGGCGTGGTCGAGGCGCGCGTTTCGACCGAGAAGCCCGACGTCTACAAGGATTGCCGCGTCGGCTACGAGCAGGTTCGTCGCCGCCCCGCCTGACCCAGACCGCCATGGCCGCCCCCTCCGCGGGTGCGCTCAAGCGCGCCTCCCTGGTGCTCCTGCTCGCCGCGCTGATCTGGGGCTCGATGGTCCCGGTGCTGAGCGTGCTGGCCGAGCGCTACGATTCCTGGCTGCTGTCGTGGTTGCGCTACATCCTCGGCCTGCCGGTGCTGTGGCTGGCGGTGCTGCTGGGCAGCCGGCCGGCCGGCGCGCTGCAGGCGATCCCGCGCGGCCGCCTGCTGGCGCTGGGCACGGCGATGACCGCCTTCTCGGTGCTCTACACGTTCGGCGTGGCGCACGCCCACCCGGCGACCGCGGCGATCGTGCTGATGTGCGGGCCGATCTGGGCCGCCTTCCTCGCGCGGATCATGCTGCGCGCGCCGATGCCGCCGGGCTTCTTCTTCACCCTGCTGCTGGTGGTCGGTGGCGGCATCGTCGTGGTGCTGGGGTCGCCCGGCAAGACGGGGCAGGGCTTCGCGCTGGAGGGCGGCGAGCCGCTGCTGGTGATCGCCCAGCTGTGCTGGAGCTGGTACTCGATCCAGGCCCAGCGCTGGCTGGGCAACCGCGGCCAGATCGTGCTGTCGGCACTCAGTTCCACAACCGCCAGCGTGCTGCTCGGGCTGGTCTGCGGCGTCGTCTGGCTGGCCGGCGGCATCGCCCTGCCGACCGTCGCGCCGAGCGCGGCGGACTGGGGCATGCTGGCCTGGATCGGGCTGTTCGGCGTCGCCGTGGCGGTGCTGCTGTGGAACACCGGCGTATCGCTGGTCGGCGTGCCGGTCGCCTCGCTGTTCGCCAACTCCGCGCCGGTCTTCTCGATCGCGCTGGCCGCCGCGATGGGGCGCGAGCCGACCTGGCTGCAGCTGGTCGGCGGCGCCATCGTCATGGGCGGCATCGCCCAGCACCAGCTGCGCCAGGTCCGGGCGGCGCGGCGATGAAACGGCCGGGCAGCCCGATGTCCCGCCACATGCTGGTGGCCTTCGCCTCGATGATCGCGGTCGGGGTTTTCTGGGGCGCCAACGTGCCGGTCACCAAGGTGATGCTGGCGCACTTCGACCTGATCCCGATGTCGGCCATCCGCACCGCCGTGTCGAGCGTGGTGCTGGGCATCCTGCTGCTGTTGGTCGAGGGGGCGAGCGCGCTGCGCGTCGATCTCGGGCTGCGCCGCTTCGCCTTGCTCGGCCTGATGATGGGCGGCTTCTTCGCCGTCTACACGTTCGGCATCAGCTACTCGAACCCGATCACCGCCGCGACCGTGCAGGTGGCCGGCCCGCTGGTCTCGGCCGCCACGGTGCGGCTGGTCACCGGCGCGCGCTTCGATCCCGGCTTCGGCATCGCGCTGGCCCTGACCCTGCTGGGCGGCGGCATCCTCGCCGCGCCGACCGTGCTGGGCGCCGGGCCGGTCAGCTTCGGCGGCGGCGAGATCGTGGTCCTGCTGTCGAACGCGCTGTGGACGCTCTACAGCCTCAAGGCCCAGGCCTGGTTCGACCGGGCCAGCCAGCTGCACCGGACCTACGTCGCCTCGCTCTCGGCCTGCACCTGGTCGACGCTGCTCAGCATCGGCCTGGTCGCGGCCGGCTGGTCGCGCTCGCCGCTGGCCGTGACCGACGGCTGGGTATGGACCCAGCTGCTGGTGGTGGCGATGTTCGCCAGCGGGCTGGGCGGCTACTTCTGGAACATCGGCGCCAGCCGGCTGGGCGTGGCGATCGCCTCGCTCTGGGTCAATCTTGTGCCATTCTTCGCCGTAATGTGGTCAATGGCCTATGGTTTCATGCCCAATGTCTACCAGATCGTCGGCGGCATCGTGGCGCTCGGCGGCGTGGTCTACATGCAGTGGCGCAGGCTGCAGGCGATGAAGCAGTGACGACAGGACTCCCGGCTCGATGACGACACCCGACTTGCAGACGCGAAATTGCCGCTGGCTCGACGTGCGGGGCGCCGTCGACGCGCGCGGCCGCATCAACTTCCTCGAGGTCGGCAAGGGCCTGCCGTTCGCGCCGCAGCGCCTGTTCTGGCTGCACCACATCGCCCCCGGCCAATGGCGCGGCCGCCACGGCCATCGCGAGTCCGAGCTGCTGATCGTGGCGCTGCACGGCGGCTGCCGGGTCCATCTCGACGACGGCCGCCACCAGGAGGCCGTGACGATCGACGATCCCGGCCGGGCGCTCTACGTCGGCACCTGGGTGTGGCACGAGCTGACCGACTTCACCGACGGCGCGGCGATCCTGGTGATCGCCTCGACGCTGTACGACGAGGCCGAGTACCTGCGCGACTACGACGTGTTCAAGCGCGAGGCGATGGAACGATGATTCCCTTTCTCGACATGAAGGCGGTCTATGCCGAGCTGAAGCCGGAACTCGACGCGGCGTTCGCCCGCGTCATGGAGTCGGGCTGGTTCGTGCTGGGCAAGGAAGTCGAGGCCTTCGAGGCCGAGTACGCCGCGTTCTGCGGCACGCGGCACTGCGTCGGGCTGGGCAACGGGCTGGAGGCGCTGGAGCTGGTGCTGCGGGCCTGGGACATCGGCCCGGGCGACGAGGTGATCGTGCCGTCCAACACCTACATCGCGACCTGGCTGGCGGTCACCGCGGTCGGCGCCACGGTGGTGCCGGTCGAGCCGACGCCGGACGGGCCGAACATCGATGCCGGCCGCATCGCGGCGGCGATCACGCCGCGCACCCGCGCGATCATGCCGGTGCATCTCTACGGCGAGCCGGCCGACATGGACGCCATTGCGACGCTGGCCCGCGGCCGCAGCATCAAGGTGGTCGAGGACGTGGCCCAGGCGCAGGGTGCCAAGGTGCACGGGCGGCGGACCGGCTCCCTGGGCGATGCCGGTGCGCACAGCTTCTTCCCGACCAAGAACTTCGGCGCCTTCGGCGACGGCGGCGCGGTCACGACCGACGACGACCGGCTGGCCGAGCGCCTGCGCGTGCTGCGCAACTACGGCAGCAAGGTCAAGTACGTGAACCTCGAGCGCGGCGTGAACTCGCGGCTCGACGAGATGCAGGCGGCCTTCCTGCGCGCCAAGCTGCCGCGGCTGGATGCCTGGAACGAGCACCGCCGCCGCCTCGCGGCGCGCTACGACGACCGGCTGGCCGGCATCCCGGGGCTCGGCCTGCCCCAGGTGCCGCAGTGGGCGACCCCGGTGTGGCACCTCTACGTCGTGCGCACGACGCGGCGGCAGGAACTGATGGCGGCCCTCGACAAGGCCGGGATCGGGTCGCTGATCCACTACCCGATCCCGCCGCACCTGCAGCAGGCCTATGCCGACCTCGGGCTGGGCAAGGGCGCTTTCCCGCTGGCCGAGCGGCTGGCCGACACGGTGCTGTCCCTGCCGATGGGCGCCCACCTGCCGGAGAGCGCGGTCGACGAGGTCGCGGCCGTGATCCGCGCTACTCTCGCCTAGCGGCCGGTTCGCGCCGGGCCGTTCCGTTACCCGAGGCCGAGCCGCTCGCCGCGGTAGGCGCCGCTCATGACGCGTTCCCACCAGCCGGTGTTGTCGAGGTACCAGCGCACGGTGTCGCGCAGGCCGCTGTCGAAGTCGTGGCGAGGCTGCCAGCCCAGCTCGCGACGGATCTTGGCGGCGTCGATGGCGTAGCGGGCGTCGTGGCCCGGGCGGTCGGTGACGAACTGGATCAGCCGCTCGTGCGGCCCGGCGGAATCGGGCCGCATCTCGTCGAGCAGGCGGCAGATGCCGCGCACGACCTCGATGTTGCGCCGCTCGCTGTCGCCGCCGACGTTGTAGGTCTCGCCCGGCCGGCCGCGCCGCAGCACCGTGGTCAGCGCCTCGGCATGGTCCTCGACGTGCAGCCAGTCGCGCACGTTGTCGCCCTTGCCGTAGACCGGCAGGGCCTGGCCGCGCAGCGCCCGGATGATGACCAGCGGGATCAGCTTCTCGGGGAAGTGATACGGGCCGTAGTTGTTCGAGCAGTTGGTGGCCAGCGTCGGCAGGCCGTGGGTGTGGTGCCACGCCCGCACCAGGTGGTCGGACGCCGCCTTGCTGGCGGCGTAGGGCGAGTTGGGCGCGTAGGGCGTGGTCTCGCTGAACCGGCCGGTGGCGCCCAGCGAGCCGAACACCTCGTCGGTCGAGATGTGCTGGAAGCGGAAGCGGGCGCGGCCGTCGGCGTCGAGGCCGCGCCAGTAGGCGAGCGCCGCCTCGAGCAGCACGTAGGTGCCGCGGATGTTGGTCTCGATGAAGGGATCGGCGCCGTCGATCGAGCGGTCGACGTGGCTCTCGGCCGCGAGGTGCAGGATGGCGTCGGGCCGGAACGACGACAGGATGCCGTCGATCGCGGCGCGGTCGACGATGTCGACCTTGAAGTGGGTGTGGCGGTCGCTGTCGCGCGCCGCGGCGAGCGATTCGAGGTTGCCGGCGTAGGTCAGCTTGTCGACGTTGGCGACCGTCCAGTCGGTGTCGCGCACGATGTGCCGGACGACCGCCGAGCCGATGAAGCCGGCGCCGCCGGTGACGAGGATCTTCATGCCCTGCGGGTTAGCGCGCGAAAGGGGCGGCGGCAAGGCGGCGGCGAAAGGTCCCTCGGGCTTCGCCCTCGGGATGACAGGAAAAGCCTGTCATCCCGAGCGCAGCGAGGGACCTTTTCGCGGCTCAATGATGCAGGATCTGGCCGAGGAACAGCTTGGTCCGCTCGTTGCGCGGGTTGGCGAAGAACGCCTCGGGCTCGTTCTGCTCGACGATCTCGCCGCGGTCCATGAAGATCACGCGGTCGGCCACGGCGCGGGCGAAGCCCATCTCGTGGGTGACGCACAGCATGGTCATGCCCTCGCGCGCCAGCTCGATCATGACGTCGAGCACTTCCTTGACCATCTCGGGGTCGAGCGCCGAGGTCGGCTCGTCGAACAGCATGATCTTGGGCCGCATGCAGAGCGCGCGGGCGATCGCCACGCGCTGCTGCTGGCCGCCCGACAGCTGGCCGGGATACTTCAGCGCCTGCTCGGGGATGCGGACCCGCTTGAGCAGGCTCATCGCGATCTCCTCGGCTTCCTTCTTGGGCATCTTCTTCACCCAGATCGGCGCCAGCGTCAGGTTGTCGAGGATGGTGAGGTGCGGGAACAGGTTGAACGACTGGAACACCATGCCGACCTCGCGGCGGATCGCCTCGATGTTCTTGACGTCGTTCGACAGCGTCACGCCGTCGACCACGATGTCGCCGGCCTGGTGTTCCTCCAGCCGGTTGATGCAGCGGATCAGGGTCGACTTGCCCGAGCCCGACGGTCCGCAGATGACGATCTTCTCGCCTTCCTTCACGTCGAGGTTGATGTCGGACAGGACGTGGAACTGGCCGTACCACTTGTTGACGCCGGTGAGGGTGATCACCGAGGGGACATTGCTGAGATCGCGCGCCGTCGCGGCCATGACCGTTTCTCCAGTTGCGGCCGCGTCTAGCGGCGCGTTCCCTTGTTGAGCTCGATCTCGAGGTGCTTGGAGTACCGCGACATCGAATAGCAGAAGATGAAGTAGACGAAGGCCGCGAACAGGTAGACCTCGCCCGGGTAGCCGGCCCAGGCCGGGTCGACCAGCGCCTGGTTGGCGGTGTTCAGGAAGTCGAAGATGCCGATGATCAGCACCAGCGACGTGTCCTTGAAGAAGCCGATGAAGGTGTTGATCAGCGGCGGGATCACCACGCGCAGCGCCTGCGGCAGGATGATCAGCGTCGTCTTCTGGAAGTAGTTGAGGCCCATCGCGTCGGCCGCCTCGAACTGCCCCTTGGGCAGCGACTGCAGGCCGCCGCGGATGATCTCGGCGATGTAGGCGCCGGCGAACAGGATGACCGCCACCTGGGCCCGCAGGAACTTGTCGAAGGTGACGCCGGTCGGCAGGAACAGCGGCAGCATGACCGAGGCCATGATCAGCAGGCTGATCAGCGGCACGCCGCGGATCAGCTCGATGAAGCCGACGCACAGGCCCTTGATCAGCGGCAGGTTCGAGCGCCGGCCGAGCGCCAGCAGGATGCCGTAGGGGAAGGCGAAGACCAGGCCGTAGGTGGCGAGGATCATCGTCACCGGCAGGCCGCCCCACTGGCCGGTCTCGACGAACGAGAACGGCGCGATGCCCAGTTTCCAGGCCGGCAGGATGCCGGCGAAGCGCAGCCCGATGCCGATCACGCCGATCGCGACGAGGGCGCGGTAGGCGTTGACCTCGCCGGCCGAGCCGACCTGCCGGCGGAACGCCAGGCCGGCGAGGCCGATCACCAGCGCCGCGAACAGGAACAGGCTGAGCGGGATGTGCAGCTGGCCGAACATCAGCAGGAAGGTGACGAACGAACCGACGCTCCAGATCGCCAGCAGGCGCCACGGCCGCCACATGCGGCGGTCCGACGTGGCGATCAGCATGGCCAGCATCGCCACGACGGCGAGCAGGGGACGCCACTGCTGCTCGTAGGGATAGGTGCCGAAGAAGATCAGCCGCAGCTTCTCGCGGATCAGCGCCCAGCAGGCGCCGTAGCCGCGGCACTCAGCGCCGGTCGAGGCGGTGAAGTTGGCGGTCAGGATCGCCCACTCGACGAACCACGAGACGACCCAACCGATCGCCGCGAACAGCACCACCGTGGTGATGCCGTTGCCCCAGCTCGAGAACAGGTTGCGCCGTGCCCAGCCGACCAGGCCGCTGTCGTCGACGGGAGGGGCGAGCGGCTTGCGCTCGCCGACGGGAAGGTCGGTCATCTCAGCGCTCCCGCAGCGCGATGCGCTTGTTGTACCAGTTCATGAAGGCCGAGATCGACAGGCTGACCGACAGGTAGGCGGCCATGATGATCAGGATGTTCTCGATCGCCTGGCCGGTCTGGTTGATCGTCACGTTGATCGAGGCGACCAGGTCGGGATAGCCGATGGCGATGGCCAGCGAGCTGTTCTTGGTGATGTTGAGGTACTGGCTGGTCATCGGCGGCACGATCACGCGCAGCGCCTGCGGCAGCAGCACCAGCCGCATCGCCTGGCCGCGCGACAGGCCGAGCGCGGCGGCGGCCTCGCTCTGGCCCTTGTGCAGGGCGAGGATGCCCGACCGCACGATCTCGGCGACGAAGGCCGAGGTGTAGAGCACGAGGCCGGCCAGCAGCGCCACGAACTCGGGCTGGATCACCGAGCCGCCGTCGAAGTTGAAGCCCTTGAGCGCCGGCCAGCTCATGTGGTGCGGCGCGCCGCCCGCCAGCCAGACGAGGATCGGCAGGCCGAGCACGATGGCGAAGCCCACCGACAGGGTCGGGAAGGGCTGGCCGGTGTCCTCCTGGCGCTTGCGCGCCCAGCGGCCGACGCCCCACGCGGCGGCGAGGCCGACCAGGAAGGCCAGCCCGGCCCACTTGAACACCGGGTCGGCCAGCGGCACCGGGAAGTAGACGCCACGATTCGACAGGTAGACCGAGTTCCACAGCAGCGCGATGGCCTGGCGCGGGCCGGGGAAGGCCTCGCTGATGATCTTGTAGAACAGGAACAGCCAGAGCAGCAGCGGCACGTTGCGGAAGCCCTCGACGTACCACTCGCAGATCTTGCCCAGCAGCCAGTTGTTCGACAGCCGGCCGACGCCGACCAGGGTGCCCAGCACGGTGGCCAGGATGATGCCCAGCACCGACACCTTGATCGTGTTGATCAGGCCGACCAGGATCGCGCGGGCGTAGGTGCTGGCCGGCGAGTACTCGATCATCGTGTCGCCGATCTCGAACCCGGCCTCGCGATCGAGGTAGTGGAAGCCGCTGGCGATTTTCTGCCGCTCGAGATTGTCGATCGTGTTGGAGACGAGGTACCAGGCCAGCAGGCCGACGAGGCCTACCACCACGATCTGGAAGACCCAGCCGCGCACGACCGGGTCGTTCCAGGGCGCTACCCTGGTTCGTGACGAGGAATTCAAGGCCTCGACTGCCATCCGCTACGTCCCCCTGCAGGCCGCCTTTTGCGGCGCGCCCCTCTGTCTTGGTCTTTGTCTATCGATGCCGGCGGCAATGTAAAATGGAATCCCGCGCTTGCAACCGGCCCCGACCGACGGGTCCTGCGGCCCCCGCCGCAAGACCCCAGATTTTACGCGCCTTTTGCCCTAGCGGATCGGCGGGGCGTACTGCAGGCCGCCCTTGGTCCACAGGTTGTTGAGGCCGCGGTCGATCTTGAGGACGGTGCCCTTGCCGACGTTGCGCTCGAAGCTCTCGCCGTAGTTCCCGACCTGCTTGATCACGTTGTAGACCCACTTCTCGTCGACCCCGAGCGCCTTGCCCATGCCAGGGGTGACGCCGAGGATGCGCTTGATGCTGGGATTGTCGCTCTTCAGCATCTCGTCGACGTTCTTGGAGTTGATGTCGTACTCCTCGGCCTCGACCATCGCGTACTGGGTCCAGCGCACGATATCGACGAACTGGTTGTCGCCGTGCCGCATCACCGGCGCCAGCGGCTCCTTGGAGATGATCTCCGGCAGCACGATGTAGTCGTCGGCGGTGGCCGGCGCCGGGACGTTGGCGGCGCGGGTCGCGAACAGGCTCGACGAGTCGTTGGTGTAGACGTCGCAGCGGCCGGAGAAGAACGCGGCGCGGACTTCCTCGACCTTCTCGATGACGACCGGCTTGAAGGTCATCTTGTTGGCGCGGAAGTAGTCGGCCAGGTTGAGCTCGGTGGTGGTGCCCGGCGCGACGCAGACGGTGGCGCCGTTGAGCTCCTTGGCGCTCTTCACGCCCAGCTTCTTCGGCACCAGGAAGCCCTGGCCGTCGTAGTAGGTGACGGCGCCGAAATCGAAGCCCAGCGCGGTGTCGCGGGTCAGCGTCAGGGTGGTGTTGTTCGACAGCATGTCGACCTCGCCCGACTGCAGGGCGGTGAAGCGCTGCTGCGACGTCAGCGGGACGTACTTCACCTTCTCGGCGTCGCCGAAGATGGCGGCCGCCACGGCCTTGCAGACGTCGACGTCGAGCCCGACCCACTTGCCGGTGCTGTCGGCCATGCCGAAGCCGGCCGTGCCGGTCATCACGCCGCACACCAGCGCCCCGCGCGCCTTGATGGCGTCGAGGTCCTTGCCGGCCATGGCGCCGGTCGAGACGAAAATGGCGGCGAGCCCGGCGGCCGCTGCCCCGATCCTGATCCTCATGCGAAAGCCCCTCTGTTTTCCTTATTTCACATCGCGGAGTTTCCAGCCTCCGGGACCTGCAATCAACAGGCCAAACCGGGCAGGGGCGCAAAAGAAAACCGCCGCCCCGGGGGGCGGCGGTTCCACGTTTCCGTCCGGGAAATCGGACCTAGCGGATCGGCGGGGCGTACTGCAGGCCGCCCTGGGTCCACAGCGCGTTCTGGCCGCGGGCGATCTTGAGCGGCGAGCCCATGCCGACGTTGCGGTCGAACATCTCGCCGTAGTTCCCGACCTGCTTGATGATGTCGTAGACCCACTTCTCCTCGACGCCCAGCGCCTTGCCCATGCCCGGGGTGACGCCGAGGATGCGCTTGATGGCCGGGTTGTCGCTCTTCATCATCTCGTCGACGTTCTTCGAGGTGATGCCGTACTCCTCGGCCTCGATCTGGGCGAACAGCGTCCAGCGGACGATGTCGGCGAACTGGTTGTCGCCGTGGCGGACGAGCGGGCCCAGCGGCTCCTTGGAGATGATCTCCGGCAGAATGATGTAGTCGTCCGGGTTCGGGGCGTTGGCGGCGCGGGTCGAGTACAGGCCCGAGGCGTCCGTCGTGAACACGTCGCAGCGGCCGGCGAAGAACGCGGCGCGCACTTCCTCGACCTTCTCGATGACGACCGGCTTGAAGGTCATCTTGTTGGCGCGGAAGTAGTCGGCGAGGTTGAGCTCGGTGGTGGTGCCGGGCTGCACGCAGACGGTGGCGCCGTTCAGCTCCTTGGCGCTCTTCACGCCGAGCTTCTTGTTCACCATGAAGCCCTGGCCGTCGTAGTAGTTCACGCCGGTGAAGTCGAAGCCCAGCGCGGTGTCGCGGGTCAGCGTCCAGGTGGTGGTGCGGACCAGCAGGTCGACCTCGCCCGACTGCAGGGCGGTGAAGCGCTGCTGCGCCGTGGTCGGGATGAACTTGACCTTGTTGGCGTCGCCGAAGATCGCCGCCGCGACGGCGCGGCAGACGTCGACGTCGAGGCCGGTCCACTTGCCCTGGCTGTCGGCCGCGGCGAAGCCGGCGACGCCGGTCGACACGCCGCAGATCAGCTGGCCGCGGGCCTTGATCGCATCGAGATCCTTGCCCGCGTAGGCGGTGCCGGCGGCGCCGGCCATCGTCGCCGCGATCACGCCGGCGGCCATGTACTTCTTGAGCATTTTCATTTCCCTCGTGTTGCCTCTGGCGGCCGTGTTCCGCCCGCGATTGACTCGCGGACGACCCAGCCGACGATGCGCACTTCCTAGGCGATCACCCAGCAACGTGCAACGCCGCGCGCGGCCCAACTGTGGCGGCGGGAAGGCGTTTTCCTACAGGCGGTCGAGACCGCGCGCCGAGAAGGGGTTCTGGCTCCACGGCTCGGCACCCTGCAGGCCGCGGAAGCGGCTGCCGTTGTCGTCGCGGGCGCCCGCGGCCTTGCGGATCTCCTGCTGCCACTGGCGATAGGCCACGAGGCTCTCGCCGTTCAGCACGACGTTCACGCCGCCGCTGCCGGCCAGGTAGGGCTGCGGGTCGACGAACTGGCCGCTGACGATCACCGAGAAGTGGAGGTGGGGACCGCTCGAGCGACCGGTCGAACCGATGTAGCCGATCAGGTCGCCCTTGCGGACGCGGCTGCCGGGACCCATGCCGTCGGCGAAGCGCGACATGTGGGCGTACAGCGTCTCGAAGCTGTCGGCGTGGCTGATCTTCACGGTGCGGCCGTAGTTGAAGTACCAGCCCTGGTGGTTGATCACGCCGTCGGCCGCCGCGTAGATCGGCTGGCCGGTCTTGCCCTCGAAATCGAGGCCGTTGTGGAAGCCGCCGCCGGAGTAGCGGCCGTAGTAGCGGCGCGTGCCGAACGGCGAGGACATCCGCGCGCCGGCGCTGGGATCGGCGAGGCCGGTATCGCCGAGGCGACGGCCGTTCTCGTCGAACCAGCCCTCGGGCTGGTTCGGCGGCGCGAACCACCAGTAGTTCTGCTTGGCCGAGCCCTCGCCGATCGAGGCGGCGAGCAGGCGGGTGCTGCCGTCGACGGTGCGGCCCTTCCAGACCTCGATCTTGGTCGCCGACATCGAGAAGCCGGAGAAAGCCTTGGTCAATTCCTTGAGGCTCGGGTCGTTGGCGCCCTGCGGCCCGAGGCTGGCGGCGAGGCCCGACACGGCGCTGGCCTTGACGAGGGCGACCGAGCCCTGGACCAGCGAGCGCGCGCCGACGTTGCTCTGCTGCGTCGCGCTCGGGATGCTGGAAACGCGCTCGTCGTCGTTCTCGGTGGCGTTGGGGGCGAGCTTGATGCCGTAGGTGCCGTCGGCGCCGCGCGACAGTTCGACGGCCAGCGACTTGGCCGAGTAGAGCTGCAGCGAGACCAGGCGCTTGGGCTGGCCGTTGCCCTGCGGCTGCAGGACGGCGCGGCCGGAGCTGGTGGTCTTGCGGTCGAGCTGCTCGAGCGCCTTGCCGACCGCCTGGGCCGCCGACTGGGCCTCGTTCGGGTCGATGTTGAGGGCGATCAGCTGGCTGGTGACGTTGCCGTCGGCGCCGATCGAGAAGGGCTGGATGTCCTCGGCCGGCTGGGCGGGCGCGGCGGCCCGCGACGGGGCCTTGAGGTGGTTCTTGTTGGGGGCCTTCACCTGGGCCAGGGCCGGGAAGGCGGCGACGGAGAGTGCGACTGCGAAGAGAGAGGGGACAAATCGCCAGCGTTGGGCGCGTTGAACTCGCGTCGTCGTGAACGCCATCGGTCTGCTCCGATCCATTGACACAATTGCCTTGCCCCGCGACGTGTAAGGCGACTTACCGGCCAGCCCCGACCGGTACCCCCCGCCTTGCCTCGGGTTGGGCAGATACTGGCCATGGATAATCCACAAGTCCAACAAAAAGTTGCAAAAATGCAACACCCGTGAAAAACGACTGTTCATATATTTTTCAATGACTTAGACGATTTCGACGCCGTGGCCGGTGACAGAAACGTCCTGCACCCGGAGTGCGGTTCTGCGGCAGCTTTGCGGAATGCGAATCACGGTCACCGGATGGAGGAGAGCGACATGGCGGATCCCCTCGAGCAGATCGTCCAGGGCCGGGCGCACGAACTGGCCCCCGGCTTCCCGGTCCGGCGGGTCCTGCCGAGCGCCCGCCGGCGCGCCGTCGGGCCGTTCGTCTTCCTCGACCATTTCGGGCCGATGACCGTTCCGCCGGGCGGCAGCGGCATGGAGGTCCGGCCGCACCCGCACATCGGGCTGGCCACCGTCACCTACCTCTACGAGGGCGGCATCTTCCACCGCGACAGCCTCGGCTACAGCCAGGCGATCCGGCCGGGCGACGTGAACTGGATGACCGCCGGCAGCGGCATCGTCCATTCCGAGCGGACCGAGCCCGAGATGCAGCGCAGCGGCTTCCGCATGCACGGCGTCCAGACCTGGGTCGCCTTGCCGAAGAGCCACGAGGAGACCGCGCCGTCGTTCGAGCACGTCCCGGCGGCCCGCCTGCCGGCGTGGCAGGAGGACGGCGTCGCGCTGCGGCTGGTCGTCGGCAGCTATGCCGGCCGGACCGCGCCGACCACCCACTTCTCGCCGATCTTCTACGTCGGCGCCGAGTTGCCGGCGGTGGCCCGGCTCGCGGTGTCGCCCGAGCATGCCGAGCGTGCGATCTACGTTGCCGAGGGCACCCTGTCTGTCGGCGACCGCGTGCTGGGCGTCGGCGATCTCGCGGTGCTGGCGACCGGGGCGCCGGTCCACGGCGTCGCCGGGGCGGACGGCGCCAAGCTGATGCTGCTGGGCGGCGCGCCGCTCGATGGGCCGCGCCACATGTGGTGGAACTTCGTGTCGTCGTCGCCCGAGCGCATCGAGCGGGCCAAGGCCGACTGGCGCGACGGCCGGTTCGGCCGCGTGCCGGGCGAGACCGAGTTCATCCCGCTGCCGGATCGCTGATCACACCGCGGCGGGCGGCGTCCAGCTGGTCTCCTCGTCGAGCGGGTAGACCGGGCGCGGCAGCTTGCTCCAGCGGAAGTTGGACAGCAGCGGCGAGGTCAGGCCGGGGCAGTCGACCTCGTAGATGCGGCTGTTGTCGAAGAACTCGTCGAAGCCGCCGCGGAAGTGGCCGCGGCTCTTGACCACCACGACCCGCGCCCTGGCGATGTCGAGGCCGAACATCTCGAACTGCATCGGGTCCATGCACTGGCAGCGGAAGCTGATCACCACCAGCTGGATGCCGCCGAGGTCGAGCAGCGCCGACGGGCCCATGTCGGCCGACACGTTGCGCAGCACGCCGCGGCGGCCGACGTACTTGCCGTCGCTCAGCTTGACGACGCGGACCTCGCAGTCGAACGGCAGCGAGAATTCCTGGTGCTCCTGCGAGTTGAACGAGGCGGTGAAGGTCGCGCCCTCGCCAAGCGCGTGCGCCTTCGCCGCCACCGCGGCGTCGTTGAACACGCCGAAGATCACGCCCTGCGCGCCGGCCGCCTTGAGCGCGCGCAGCAGGTAGGTCGTGTTGCCGCGGCCGCCGCCGCCCGGGTTGTCGGCGACGTCGGCCAGCGCGATCGGCTTGCGCCGCCGGTCGCGCCCGACCGAGACCGCGAGCTGCACCGCGTCGCCCAGCGAGGTCATGGCGCGCTTGAAGCGCTCGCGCATCGCCCAGGCCCGCTCGGCGATGTCGAGCGACAGCGCCGCCGCCGCGGCGCGGTTGCCGTTGCGCGCCGTCACCACCGCGGTCAGGCCGTTCTTCGGGCTGTCGCTGTAGGCGAAGCCGGCCATCACCGAGACGTTCATGATGTCGCCGCCGACATTGGTCTGGCCGTAGCGGATCAGGTCGGCGTAGGGGCCCTGCGCCGTCAGCAGCGCGATCTGCGGCGGCACCAGCGGCAGCTTGACCATGGTGACGGCGGTGCGCTGGCCGGCCAGGCACTCGCGCATGTGCTTGGCCGCCTCGACGCCGCGCTCGTGGATGTCGACGTGCGGGTTCTCGAGGTAGCCGACGAACACCGACAGGTTGTCGGTCATGCGCCGCGACACGTTGGCGTGCAGGTCGAAGGTCGAGATCACCGGCAGGTCGGGGCCGACGACGCGGCGGATCGTCTCGAACAGGTCGCCGTCGGGATCGTCGGTGCCCTCGGCCAGCGCCGCGCCGTGCGCCGCCACGAACACGCCGTCGAGCGGCAGGGCGGCCTTCAGGTTGGTTTCGATCTCGGCGAGGAACGCCTTGAAGAAGCTCTCCTCGACCGGGCCGCCGGGCTGGGCCTGCGAGACGCGCAGCGGCACCGGCGTCCATTGGCCGGTGCGGTCCATCTCGCCGAAGAAGCCGGGCAGGTCGGGCAGGGTGATCGAGGCCGGCGAGCGCGATTCGCTCACGATCTGGTTGCCGCGGATGTCGACGTCGGTCTCGAAGTCCGCCGCGGTGGTGACCGGCGCGAACCGGTTGCACTCGATGGCGAAACTCAGCACCGCGATCCGCGGATTGTCCTTCGACACGATCCTCTCCCTCAACTCGACCATCCGAAGCCCATGACCCCTCCGTCCGCTGCGCGGACACCTCCCCCCGCTGCGCGCGGGGAGGAAGAGGTCCGATGCCTTTCCTCCCTGCGCGCAAGCGCGGGGAGGTGTCGGCGTCTTCGCCGACGGAGGGGTCGAAAGCCTACCCTATTTTCGGGCCGCGGCCTCGGCCATCTCGGCGGCGGTGTAGAAGGCGTCGGCGTGGATGTCGTCGCGGCGCATCCCGCGCTGTTCGAACAGCCGCGTGGCGGCTTCGACCATGGCCGGCGGGCCGGCCACGTAGGCCTTGCAGCCGTCGAATTCGTCGAAGTCGGCGGCGACCGCCTCGTGGACCAGCCCGAGCCGGAAGCCGGCATTGTCGCTCTCGCTCAGCACCGGGTTGAAGTGCAGCGTCGGGTGGCGCTCGGCCAGCCGCGCGAAGTGGTCGTGCAGGTAGAGGTCGCGCTCGCTGCGCACGCCGAAATACAGGTAGATGTGCTGCGGCATGCCGCGGTTCAGCGCCTGCTCGACGATCGCGCGGATCGGCGCCATGCCCGAGCCGCCGGCGACCGCGATGATCGGCCCGCGATGCGCCTCGCGCAGCGAGGCAGTGCCCGACGGCCCCTCGACGCGCACGGCGTCGCCGATCTCGAGGGTTTCGAACACGTGGGCCGAGGCGACGCCGCCCGGCGTGCGGCGCACGTGGAACTCCAGCACCGGCTCGCCGGGCAGGCTGGCCATCGAGTAGTCGCGCGGCGGGCAGCTGGCGAAGGTGAGGGCGGCGAACTGCCCGGCCGAGAAGTCGAACGGCCCGCCCGACACGATCTCGAGGCGCAGGCGCTTGATGTCATGCGTCAGGTCGTCGAGCGCCGCGACGCGGCAGTCGAGGGTGCGGCGCGGGTGGGCGACGAGGTCGTCCTCTTCCAGCCACGACACCACGCACTCGTCGCCCGGCATGGCCCGGCAGGCGAGGATCAGGCCGCGCGCTTTCTCCTCGTCGCTGAGCGCGAACTCGGAGTAGCCCTCCATCGTGACCTCGCCGCGCACCAGCGTCGACTTGCAGGCGCCGCAATTCCCCGACTGGCAGCCGAACGGGTAGGAGATGCCGGCGTCCAGTGCCGCCGAGAGGATGGTGTTGCCCATCGGAACGTCGATGGTGCGATCGGCCTGGACGAGGCGAACCTTGTGACTCATGGCCGCCGTCTAGCACCCGCCCGGGGGAGCGTCCAACAACCGCTTCCGGCGGCCGCAAGCTTCGCTATAGTCCGCGCCGCATGAGCGTTCATCCCGATTTCGCCGGCACCGACCTCGCTTCGCTGAGCGACGCGGCCGCCGTCACCTTTCTCAACAAGCATCTCAACGGCCCGCTGCGGCTCCTGAATGCCCACCTGCTGCACATCGACTCGGAGGCGGGCATCTGCCGCATCCGCTTCGAGATCGTGCCGGCCTTCTGCCATTCCGGTGGCCGCATCTGCCAGGGCGGCTTCCTGACCGGCATGGTCGACTCGGCGATGGCCCATGCCGCGCTGGCGCGCGCCAGGTTCCAGTGCGCCGTGCCGACGCTCGAGCTGAAGATGAGCTTCCTCGAGGCGGCCGGTCCCGGCATCGTCACGGCCGAGGGCCGCGTCATGCGCTGGGGCGGCTCGGTCGGCTTCCTCGAGGGCGACATCCGCGACGAGGCGGGCCGCGTGCTGGTGCACTCGACCTCGACCATCAAGATCGTGCGGCCGAAGAAGAAGTAAGCGGCCGGGCGCGCGGCTCAGCCGAAGCGCCCGATCCAGTGCTCGGCGACCTGGCGGCGGGTCGCGAACCACGCGCCGCCCCTGGCCTTCATGTGCGCCACGATGCGGTCGAGCGCGGCGATGCGGCCGGGCCGCCCGATCATGCGCAGGTGCAACCCGATCGACATCAGGCGCGGCGTCGTCGCGCCTTCCTCCCACAGCGTGTCGAAGGCGTCGGTCGTGTACTCGGCGAAGTCGCGCGCCGTGAC
Organism: Pseudomonadota bacterium; assembly: GCA_020160955.1. Lineage (GTDB taxonomy): Bacteria > Pseudomonadota > Alphaproteobacteria > Reyranellales > Reyranellaceae > Reyranella. Next base: position 18,757 of record JAIUOX010000006.1, on the reverse strand, counting down.
GAAGCGATGGAAGCCCTGGTGGTAGTGCATGTCGTTGGTGTCGAAGCTGTACGGGATCACCAGGTGCTTGCGGTCCGACACGGCGACGAAGAACGGCAGGTCGTCGGAGTAGTCGTCGCTGTCGTAGAGGAAGCCGCCTTCCTCGACCAGCAGGCGGCGGGTGTTGGGCGACGGCGTCGAGCGGGTGTGCCAGCCGACCGGGCGCGTGCCGGCGATCCGCGTCAGCACCTCGACCGTACGGGCGATCGCCCGCCGCTCGTCGGCCTCCGCCATGTGGGCGTGCTTCTCCCAGCGCCAGCCGTGGCAGGAGATCTCGTGGCCGCGCGCCACCGCGTCCTCGATCAGCCACGGTGACAGTTCCGCCGCCATCCCGCAGGTCGAGACGGTGGCCGGCACGCCCAGCCGCTCCAGCCGATCGGCGATCCGCCACCACGCCGCCTTGGTGCCGTACTCGAAGTGCGATTCCATGCAGCGGTCGGCGACGCCCATCACCTCGTCGGTGACCTCGTAGACCTTCTCGTTGAACGGATCGCCGGCGGAGAGCGACATCTCCGCGCCTTCCTCGAAGTTGATCACGAACGAGACGGCGACCCGCGCGCCGCCCGGCCAGTGCGCGTGCGGCGGGGTGCGACCGTAGCCCTTGAGATCGCGCGTCATGCCTTCTCCCGGTGGGCGATCAGGTCGGCCAGCGGCGCGGCCAGCCCCTTCGAGTCCTTCGGGCCGGGCCGGCGGAAGGTGCCGGCGGTGGCCTTGCGCGGAGCGAGCCGCACCAGCCCCTCGGCCATGGTCACGGCGGCCTGGATGCCGTCGACCAGCGGCACCGGCACGCGCTCGCGGATGCGCTGGGCCATGCCGGCCAGCGGCGCGCCGGCGAGAATGATCACGTCGGCCTTGTCGTCGGCCACGGTCTTCAGCGCGAGATCGACCAGCACGGCTTCCTTCTCGTGCTGGACCTCGCTGATCGACCGGAAGCCCTCGTCGAGGGTGCGGATAGCGGCGCAGCGCCCGGTCATGCCGTGCCAGTCGACGATCTCGGCGAACCACGGCTCGAGCGAGCGCGAGAAGCTGACGATGCCGAAGCGCCGGCCCAGCGTGCAGGCGACCAGCATCGCCGCCTCGGCCATGCCGACCACCGGGAAGTCGAACAGTTCGCGCGCGCCGCCCAGCCCGGGATCGCCGAACGCCGCGACGATGGCGGCGTCCATGATGCCGCGCCGCTCGGCCAGCATCTCGAGCGCCATTGCCGAGCCGATGGCGGCCTCGGCGCGGGTCGCGATGTAGGGCACGCCGCGGCTGGCGGTCATCGGCACCAGCTCGGTGCCCGGGCTGGCGACCCGCTGGCCGGCGGCGACCAGCAGGTCGGTGACGGCGGTCGAGGTGTTGGGGTTGGCGACGAGGATCTTCATGGCGCGACCTTAGCCGATGACGTCGCGCCCGGCGCGGTTCCACTGCTGGCGCGCCACCGCCTGGGCGTCGCGCGCGATCGCCGCGCCGTCGGCCAGCGTCGGCTTGCCGCCCGCCAGCACGACCTTGCCGTCGATCACCACCGTGTCGACGTCGTGGCCCGAGGCGCTGTGCACCAGCACGCCGTAGCCGTCGACCAGCGGCGCCAGCGAGGGCGCGCTGGCGTCGAGCATCACGAGGTCGGCCTTCTTGCCGACCTCCAGGCTGCCGACGGTATCGCCGAGGCCGATCGCCTCGGCGCCGTCGCGCGTCGCCCAGCCGAGCACGGTGCGGGCATCGAGCACGTTGCCCTGGCGGTTGATGCGCTGCATCGAGATCGCCCAGCGCATCGCCTCGATCAGGTCGCCCGAGAAGGTGTCGGTGCACAGCGCGATGCGCGCGCCGGCCTCGCGCAGCTCGACAATCGGAGCGATGCGGCCGCCCTTGGCATTGCCGATCGGCGCGTGCGCCACGGTGATGCCCGCCTTGCCGCACAGCTCGATGTCGGGCCGCTCCATGTGGATGCAGTGCGCGGCGATCAGCCGGTCGTTCAGCAGGCCCAACTTGTCGAGAAGCTGCGGCGGCGTCACTCCGCTGCGCGCCTGCACCGCCTCGACCTCGAGCGGCAGCTGCGACAGGTGGGTGTGGACGTTGCCGCCGTGCGCCTCGGCCAGCCGGCCGACCTCGCGCAGCAGGTCGTCGGAGCAGGTGTCGGGCGCGTGCGGGGCCCAGTCGCAGCGGATACGACCGCCGTCGTGGCCGTTCCAGCGCGCGATCAGCTCGGCGTTCTCCGCGAGGCTGGCCTGGCCGATCGCCGTCTTGTGCTCGTAGCGCCCGGTCGCCAGCGCCGCCGGGTCGGCGTCGTGGACGCGGCCGGCGATCACCGCGCGCAGGCCGAGCTCGGCGGCGGCGCGGGCGCACGACGAGGGGTAGCGGTAGTAGTCGACCACGGTGGTGCAGCCGGCCCGCAGCAGCTCGTACATGCCGAGCCGCGACAGCGCGTAGGCGTCGTCCTCGGTCAGCCAGTGGCCCTGCGGGATGCCCGGCGTGTACATCGGCGCGAAGCCGATGTCCTCGATCATGCCGCGGGTGATCATCAGCGGCGTGTGGTTGTGCACGTTGACGAGGCCCGGCATCACGATGCGGTCGTGGCCGTCGAGGGTGCGGGCCGGCGTCCAGCGCACCGCCAGCTCGGCCGCCGGGCCGATGTCGACGATCAGGCCGTCGCGAACGGCGATCGCGCCGTCCTTCAGCACGCGGCTGCCGGCGTCGAGGGTGAACACGGTGTCGCCGGTGACCAGCAGGTCGCAGGGTTCGGGGCTCGCGGGGGCTTGGGTGCTCATCTCAGAAGTCCGCCATGCGCCGCAGGCCGACCAGGCGGTCGCCGACGATCAGCGCGAGGATCGCCAGCAGCACGAGGCCGGCGGAAATGGCGGCGATGGTGGGATCGGGGTTCTCCTCGACGTACTGCAGCATCTGGATCGGCAGCGTCTTGGTCCACGCGTCGGTGAAGAAGATCGAGATCGGGTAATTGTCCATCGAGGCGAGGAAGGCGAACATCCCCGAGGTCAGGAAGGCGGGGCCGAGCGCCGGCACCATCACGCGCATCAGGGCGGCGGGATAGGAGCAGCCGAGCGTGCGGGCGGCGTCGATCAGCGAGAAGTCGAACAGCGACAGCGCCGCGAACACCGTGCGCACGACGTAGGGCAGGGTGATGACGACGTGGGCCAGCAGCAGGCTGGAGTAGGTCTCGCGCAGCCCGACCGCCTTGAAGCCCTGCAGCATGGCGATGCCGATCACCAGCCCGGGCAGCATCAGCGGCGACACCAGGAAGGTGGCGATGGCCTCGCGGCCGGGGAAGCTGCCGCGCACCAGCGCGATGGCGCACAGCGTGCCGAGCGCCAGCGCCACGGCGGTGGCGAAGGCAGCGACCTGCAGCGAGGTCAGCAGCGACGGCCACAGGCCGCGCGTCGTCGCCAGCTTCTGGAACCAGCGCAGCGACCAGTCGGGCGGCGGCAGGGTGAAGACGCTGGACGAGCCGAACGACACCGCGACGGTGACCAGCAGCGGCGTCATCAGGAAGATCACCGTGAACAGCGCGGCCAGCCACATGGTGGCGCGGGCGAGGCGCTCGACGATCACGACGTGCTGCCCAGCCGCCGGGCGAGCCAGCTCGAGCCGACGACGATGCCGACCGCCAGCGCCAGCAGGATCACCGCCGTGGTCGAGCCGAGCTGCTCGTTGCGCATGAACAGGAAGGAGCGGCCGGTCAGCGTCGACAGCGTCTGGAAGCGGTCGCCGATCAGCAGCGAGGGGATGACGTACATCGACACGCTCATCGAGAACACGAAGGCGATGCCCGAGACGACGCCGGGCAGGGTGAGCGGGAGGGTGACGCGCAAGAAGCGGTAGACCGGCGTCGCGCCCAGCGTCGCGCCGGCCTCGTCGAGCCGCGGGTCGATCAGCTTCACGACGGAATAGATCGGCAGGATCATGAAGGGCAGGAAGATGTTGGCCGCGCCCAGCACCAGCCCGGTCTCGGTGAACAGCAGGCGCTGCGGCTCGTCCCAAAGGCCGATCGCCATCATGAACTGCGAGACCACGCCGTCGCGGCGCAGCACGATCTGCCAGGCGAAGGCCTTGACCACGACGCCGATCGACAGCGGCAGGATGATCGCCACCAGCATGGCGATCTGCAGGCCCGCCCCGGCGCGGGCCAGCGCGAACGACGCGGGGTAGCCGATCACCAGGCAGACCGCGGTGACCCACAGCGCGATCGACAGCGTGTTGGTGACGACCCGCCAGTTGAACGGGTCGGCGAAGAAGTCGGCGTAGGGAGCCAGCGTGATGCCGCCCGGTCCGACGAAGCTCTTGGCCAGCAGCCACAGCAGCGGCAAGGCGTAGAGCGCCACGAGGTAGACCAGCGCCGGCACCGCCAGCAGCGCCACCGGGTCGCGCCAGCGGCTGGTCATGGCGCCGGGTAGACCAGCGTGTCGGCGATCGACCAGCCGAGCGCGAGGCGCGTGCCCGGCGCCGGCACGCCGCCCGGCAGGTCCGCGGTCTCGACCGTCAGCTGCTCGTTGTCGCCGGCGGCGAAGTGGAGCTGGATCTTGGAACCCTGGAAGACCGCGTCGCGCAGCGGCGCGGTGACGCCGTTCTCGCCCGGTTGGTCGACCCGGATGCGCTCGGGGCGCACCGCCACCAGCACCTCGGCGCCCTTCATGTAGCTGCCGCGTACCTTGACCGGACCCAGCGCGGTGTCGACCGACAGCAGGCTGCCGTCGCTGCCGGCGACGCGGCCGCGCAACCGCGCCGACAGGCCGACGAACTCCAGCACGAACGCGGTCTGCGGCCGCTTATAGATCGCCTCGGGCGAGGCGAATTGCTCGATCGCGCCACGGTTCATCACCGCGATGCGGTCGGACATGGTCAGCGCCTCGTCCTGGTCGTGGGTGACGAACACCGAGGTCGTGCCGAGCTCGCGCAGCAGGCGGCGCAGCTCGATCTGCATGGTCTCGCGCAGCTTGCGGTCGAGCGCCGAGAACGGCTCGTCGAGCAGCAGCAGCTTGGGCCGCACCGCCAGCGCGCGGGCGACCGCGACACGCTGCTGCTGGCCGCCCGACAGGGCGCGCACCGAGCGGTCGGCGAAGTCGCCGAGATGGACGAGGTCGATGAAGCGCTTGACCGTCGGGCCGATCTCGGCGGCCGGGCGCTTCCGCGCCTTCAGGCCGAAGGCGATGTTCTCGGCGACGGTGAGGTGGGGGAACAGCGCGTAGTTCTGGAACACCACGCCGACGTCGCGACGGTGCGGCGGCAGGCGGGTGATGTCCTGGCCGTCGAGCTGCACGCGGCCACGGTCGGCCGACAGCAGCCCGGCGACGATGCGCAGCAGGGTGGTCTTGCCGCAGCCCGAGGGGCCGAGCAGCGAGACGAACTCGCCCGCGGCGACGCCGAGATCGACGCCACCCAGCACGGTCGCCGCGCCGAACGACTTCTCGGCGCCGGCGACGTCCAGGAAGGCCGGTGTGGCCACGGTCGGCGAGCGCGCTGCCGTCAGATCGCCATCTCGCGGTCCCAGCGCTTGACCCACTCGCCGCGCTCCTTGGCGACGAACTGCCAGTCGAGGCTGAACACCTTGGTGTCGGCCGGGATGCCCGGCGGCGGCGGCGCATCGACGTTCGACGGGAAGGCGTAGGTCTCGCCCTGCAGCTTGGCCTGCATGTCGGCGCTCAGCAGCTCGTTGACCAGCGCGCGCGCCAGCTCCGGCGCCGGCCCGCCCTTGACCAGCGCGATGCCGGCCGGGCCGACGAAGATGCCTTCCTTCGGCACGATCATCTTGATCGGCGCCTTCTCCTTCTCGCGCGGCACGACGACCGACGAGAAGGCGCTCGGGATCGCCCAGGCCTCGCCCTGCTCCAGCAGGTTGAAGGCCTGCGGGATCTGCGTGTAGATCGTCAGGATGTTGGGCTTCAGGGTCTTGATCTTCTTGAATCCGGCCTCGATGTCGAACTGCGCCTTGTCCATCGGCTTGCCGGTCTCGAGGTGGGCCGCCATCACCAGGTTGGCCAGCCCCTCGGTGTTCTGCAGCGACGGCAGCACCAGCCGCCCCTTGAACTTCGGATCGTAGGTCTCCGCCCAGCTCGCCACGCCGTTGGGCAGCGCCTTGGTGTTGGTCGCGATGCCCTGCCACGGCTGCAGGTAGTTGGCCCACATGCCGTCCATGTGGATCGCCGCCGGCCGGGTCTTGGCGAGGTTGGGGACGATCGCCGGCGTCAGCTTCTCGAGCAGGCCTTCCTGGACGGCGAGGATCATCACCGGGTCGTCCATCAGCACGACCGAGAGATACTGCTTGTCCTTGTTCTTCTGCATCTTCTCGAGGTTGACCAGCGAGCGGGTGCCCTCGAACGTGACCTTGGCCTTGTACTTGTCCTCGAACGCCTTGGCGAAGGTGCCGTTCATCCACGACGCCATGCTGGCGGCGCCGCCGACCACGATCTCCTTGGCCTGCGCGCGCACGATGGCGGGAGCGCCCAGCATCGCGAGGCCGACCGCGCCGGTTCCGGCCAGCAGGTGACGACGCGAAAAGGTGGGGCGACGATCGGTCATGACTTCTCTCTCCGTGGGCACAGCGCCGGCCCCGGAACTGCAAGCGCTGTGCCAAGCACGCTCATCCGGCGAGAACGGCCTCGAGACGACGCGCGTGGGCCAGCAACTGGGCATCCTGCTGGTGCCGGCCGATCAACTGCACGCTGAGAGGCAACCCGTCCGGGCCGTGGCCGGCCGGCAGCGACACGTCGGGCACGTGCAGCATCATCCAGGCGCGGATGAAGATGTTGGAGCCGCAGTCGCTGACCGGCGGCGGTTCGCCCTGCGAGCCCGGCACCATCAGGAGGTCGACGCCGTCGAGGTCGCGGTCGAACCGGGCGCGCAGCCGGATCGCGAGGTCCTGCGCGGCGATGTAGTCGGCCTGGGACACTGCCAGGCCGCCCTCGACCAGTTCGCGCACGCCGTTGTCGAGCTGGCCGCGGGCCTCGCGCAGTTCCCAGTCGAACAGTCGCGCCGTCTCGTACTGCACGATCAGGTGCTGGGCGTCGGACAGCGCGTCGTACTCGGCCGGCAGCACGACCTCGCGCACGATGACGCCGCCGTCGCACAGCCGGTGGGCGGTGCGCTCGAAGTTGTCGCGGACGTATTGCGGCGCGGCCGACCAGTCGGCGGTGCGCTGCAGGCCGACCACGGTGGTCGGCGGCGGCGGCGCGTCGGGCGCGTAGGCGGCGCGGCCGGTGACGCCGTGGAACGCCAGCTGCAGGTCGGCGATGTCGCGCGCCAGCCAGCCGGCGACGTCGAAGCTCGGCGCGAAGTCGCGGGCGTTACGCCACGCGATCCAGTCGTGCGTCGGCTTGATCCCGGCCAGGCCGCAGAAGGCGGCCGGCCGGATGATCGAGCCGCCGGTCTGGGTGCCGACGGCCAGCGGGCAATGGTGGTCGGCCACGGCCGCCGCCGAGCCACTCGACGACGAGCCCGGCGTGCGGTCGAGCGCCAGCGGGTTGCGGGTGCGGGCCGGCCACCAGAAGCCGAAGCGCGACACCTCGGTCTTGCCGAGGATCACCGCGCCGGCATCGCGCAGCGCGCGCACGATCGGCGCGTCGCGCTGCGGCCGGCGGTCGGCGTAGGTCTTCGCGTCGCCCCAAAGGGTCGGCATGTCGTGGGTGTCGAGCACATCCTTCACGGCGACCGGGACGCCGTGCAGCGGGCCGCGGCGCGGTTCGCGATCGCGTTGCCGGGCCTGCTCCAACGCCAGCTCCGAATCGATGTAGGTCCAGGCGCCGACCTCGGCCTCGCGCGCGCCGATGCGCTCGAGGCAGGCCGCCGTCAGCGCCTCGGACGTGAGCGCGCCCGTCGCGAGCTGGCGCGCGGCTTCGTTCAGCGACAGGTCGTTGGGCCGGCTCATCGCCGATCGGCAAGGCAAGGAGCGTGCCGCGCCCGGGGGATCGTTGGCACCGCCCTTGCAGATCACGGCGCATGGAGTCCGTTCCGATCCTCGACCTGTCGCGCGACGACGCGGCGCTGGCGCCGGCCCTGCACGCGGCCTTCGCCGACATCGGCTTCGTCGCCGTCACGAACCACGGCGTGCCGCGCCCGCTGATCGACGACCTCTACCGCGCGGCCGGCGCCTTCTTCGATCTTCCCGAGGGCGCGCGGCAGGCGGTGGCGCGGCGCAGGCCGGAGCACAACCGCGGCTGGGTGGCGATGGGTGGCGAGACGCTGGCCCGGCTGGCCGGCGAGCAGACACCGCCCGACCACAAGGAGGTCTACACGATCGGGCCGCTCGACGTGCCCGACACGCCGTACTACGCGGCGCCCGAAGCCTACCCGTCGTTCGTGCCCAACCTGTGGCCGGCCGAGCCCGCCGCGCTGCGGCCGGCGATGGAGGCCTACTGGTACGCGGTCACGGCGCTGGCCGGCCGCCTGCTCGGCATCGCGGCGCTGTCGCTCGGCCTGCCCCGCGATTTCTTCGCTGCCCGCACCGACCGCCACATCAGCATGCTGCGCCTGATCTGCTACCCGCCCTACCGCCAGGCTCCCGAACCGGGCCAGTTGCGCGCCGGCGTCCACACCGACCTCAACATGCTGACGCTGGTCCACGCCGACAGCGACACCGGCGGCCTGGAGGTGCGGGCGCGCGACGGCAGCTGGATCGCGCCGGTGACCTCGGGCGACGCCTACGTGGTCAACGTCGGCGACATCCTGATGCGCTGGACCAACGACCTGTGGGTGTCGACGCCGCACCGCGTGGTCAACCCGCCGGCCGGCTGGGGGCAGCGCCGCCTGTCGGTGCCGTTCTTCTTCCAGGCCAACTACGACACGGTGGTCGAGTGCCTGCCGTCGTGCCTCGCCCCCGGCGCGGTCGCGAAGTACCCGCCGGTCACGGTCGGCGCCTACCGCGCGGCGCGGTTCGCCCGGACCGCCAGTTCGGGATCGTCGCTGCCGGCGATGCCCAGCAGCTCGTAGACCATGATCTCGGCGCTGCGGCCCTTGACCGGTACGCGGCCGAGCGGCCGCGCGGCAATCCGGTCGCGGATTCTGTCGTGCACGCTCTCGCTGATGCAGATCGAGGTCCCGAACTGCTTGTTCAGTCCCTCGAGCCGCGACGCCACGTTCACGCCGTCGCCCATCGCGGTGTAGCTGAGACGCTGGGGAGAGCCGAGGTTTCCGACCAGCACGGTGTCGCAGTGCAGGCCGATGCGCACCGGCATCTCCGGACGGCCCTCGGCGCGCCAGCTCTCGTTCAGCCGCTCCATCCGCCGGTGGGCGCGCAAGGCGCCCGCGCAGGCGCGGAACACCGGGTCGTCGCTGGCTGAAGGGGCGCCCCAGAAGGCCATCACCGAGTCGCCGATGAACTTGTCGATCGTGCCGCCCTCGTCGGCCAGCGCCGAGGTGACGGCCTCGAAGTAGCGCGCGGTCTGGGTGGAGAGCTGTTCGGGCGACAGCCGCTCGGCGATGGTCGTGAAGCCGGCGACGTCGCAGAAGAAGATGGTCATGAAACGCGCTTCCATCCCTGGCGCGAGCGGCCGGCCCGACTCGACCAGGTCGCGCACGATGCCGACCGGCGCGAACAGCGCGAACGACCGCAGGGCGCTGGCCAGCAGCCCGGTCGCCTGCTGCAGGTCGGCGACCTCGCGGATGTGCGAGCCCGAGGGCAGGGGCCGGTCGAACGACAGCGAGCGGATGTCGCGGATCGCGCCGGACACCACCTCGATCGGCTTCGCGACGCGGCGCGCCATGTAGTAGATCAGCACGCTCTCGACCAGCGCCAGCAGCAGGGTCAGCCAGATCAGCTTGCGGTTGGTCGCCTTGAGGTCGCCGACGAAGTCGTCGGTCGGCGCGACCACCAGCACCTGCCACGTCTTGTCGGCCCCGGCCGGGAACTTGCTGAACAGTGCGACGTACTCGGTCTGCGCGAGCTCGAACGTGAACCGGTCGGGCGCCCCCGCCGCATGGCGACGGACGGCCTCGACCAGCTGCGGGCTGTCGACCGTGGTCCAGCTGGCCTGGCGCAGCTTGCCGTCGACCATCTGCACGACCTTCGCCGCGTCGGGATGGGCCAGCAGCCGGCCTTCCTGGTCGGCGATCACCGTCAGGCTGTTCGGGCTGGCCTTGTGCGTGCGCAGCACCTCGGACAGCAGGCCGAAGGTGATCTGGGCCGAGGCGACGCCGACGAAGGCCTCGTCGACCTCGATGGGATAGCCCAGCGCGATCACGGGAAAGCCGGTGTCGGGATTGAGGAACGGGTCGGTGACCACCAGTCCCATCCGTTCCTTGGCCATGCGGTACTGCGGCACGGCGGTGCGCACGTCATAGGTCGCGGCGACCACCGAGTAGCCGCCCAGCACCTTGGGCCAGGTCTCGTAGAAGCGGCGGTGGCGCGAGCGGTCGGCGCCGGCCTTGAAGTCGTCGATGAAGCTCATGTGCCAGTTGGCCGTGGCCGGGATGCGCGGGTCGCTCTTGCGACGGTCCTCGTCCATGCGCGTGAAGACGCGGTGGTAACCGTTCTCGAAGCTGGCGTAGACGGCGTCGATCTGGGGCGCCGAGACCAGCGCGTTGTACAGGAAGTCGGCGCTTTCGTCCGAGCGGTAGAAGCCCGGCGTCGCCTTCTCGGCGGCCGCCACCAGGCGCAGCGTCCCGGCCACCGGGTCGAGCAGCTGCCGCGACGTCTCGACCGCGCGGTCGCGCGCCTGGTCGATCAGCCGGTCGGACAGGACGGCCAGGTTGCGGCTGTTCTGGACGTAGCTGAAGGCGATGACGATGCCGAGCGCGGGCAGGATCAGCAGCGCGAAGATGGAGCTGATGCTGACCTGGAGACGGACGCTGCGGCGCAGCTGCGCCAGGGACGAAGGAACGGTCATTCTCGGAGCACGCAGCCTCGCGGTAGGAGGCCCGCCTTACCATCCGGCCGCAGGAATTTCTTGCCGAATCGCCAAGGTGGCCCGCCCCCGTGCGGCGGGCGGGCCCTGTGCCCTCGTCGGCGTCAGTTGCGCGACGGCAGGGTTGCCTTCTCGTCCTTCACCGCCTTCTCCATGACCGTCGGCTGCCGGGTTGCGCCGGCCCGGCGGCGCGTTGAACGACCTGCTGCCGAACCTGCAGAACCCGCTGCCGCTGATCGACATGAAGAAGCCGCCCCGGGTGAAGGCGGGCGGCGGCTGATCGAACACCGTGACGGGCGGCGGCCGGTCCTTCGGGGCTGCCCGCCGCCCTTTCTTTGTCTAGGGTAGGGGCATGCGCAGTCCCTGGTCGTTCGCCGCCTTGCTGGCCGCCGTCTTCGCCGCCAGCTTCGGCGGGATGCGGCTGATGGCGCAGCCCTCGCCGCCGGTATCGCCGCGGGCGAATGCCTCTGCCGCCGCCTTCGTCGGCAGCGCCGCCTGCGCCGACTGCCATGCGCGCGAGACGACCGCTTGGCGCGCCTCGCAGCACGCGCACGCCATGGAGCCGGCGCGCGGCAAGGCAGTGCTGGGCAACTTCAACGGCGCGACCTTCGAGAAAAACGGCGTCGTCACCACCTTCACGACCCGCGATGGCCGGTACTTCGTCGAGACCGCCGGGCCCGACGGCAAGCCCGGCACGTTCGAGGTCGCCTACACGCTGGGCCTCGCGCCGCTGCAGCAGTACCTCATCGAGATGCCGGGCGGCCGCCTGCAGGCGTTCGGCATCGCGTGGGACTCGCGGCCGGCCGGTGCGGGCGGGCAACGCTGGTTCGATCTCTATCCGGGGCAGGTCCTGCCGCCGGGCGACCCGCTGCACTGGACCGGTATCCAGCAGACCGCGAACTTCATGTGCATCGACTGCCACGTCACCAACCTGCGCAAGAACTACGACGCGGCGGCCAATGCGTATCGCTCGTCGTGGACCGAGCTGGGCGTCGGCTGCGAGGCCTGCCACGGGCCGGGCGCGGCGCATGTCGGCTGGGTGCGCAACGGCAAGCCGGCCGGCGTCGCGGGCAAGGGGCTCGCGGTCCACTTCCCGGGCCGGTCCGGGGTCGCCTGGGGAACCGATCCCGCGGCGCGGCCCACGGTGCCGGTGCCGGCGGCGGGCGAGGTCGCCGAGGTCGAGGTCTGCGCCCGCTGCCATGCGCGGCGCGCCCAGCTGACCGACGACGTCCATGCCGGCCAGCGCTTCGGCGACGGCTTCCGCGGCTCGCTGCTCGAGCCCGGCCTGTACCGGCCCGACGGCCAGATGCAGGACGAGGTGTTCAACCACGGCTCGTTCCTGCAGAGCCGGATGTTCGCCAAGGGCGTGACCTGCGCCAACTGCCACGAGCCGCACGGCCAGAAGCTGGTCGCCGAGGGCAACGCGGTGTGCACCCAGTGCCATGCGCCGGCGACCTTCGAGTCGCGGGCCCACCACTTCCACGAGCCTGCGGGCGCGGGCGGCCAGTGCGTGTCGTGCCACATGCCGGTGGTGACCTACATGGTGGTCGACCCGCGCCACGATCACTCCTTCCGCGTGCCGCGGCCCGACCGCGCCCGCACGATGGGGGCGCCCGACGTCTGCCTGTCCTGCCACGCCGACAAGCCCGCGGGTTGGTCCGAGGCCGAGCTGCGCCAGCGGCTGGGCCGTCCGCCCGCCGGCTTCCAGTCCTTCGCCGAGGCGTTCCATGCCGCCGACCGCGGCGCGCCCGGTGCCGCCGGATCGTTGGCGCGCATCGCCAACGACGCCGCGCAGCCGCCGATCGTTCGGGCCAGCGCGATCGCCCGGGCCGGCACGCTGGGCCAGGCGGGCACGCTCGACCTCAAGGCCGCGCTGGCCGATCCCGACCCGGCGGTGCGTGCCGCCGCGGCCGAGGCGGCGGGCAACCTGCGCGATGCCGCGCCGCTCGCCGCGCCGCTGGCGGCGCTGTTGCGCGACCCGGTGCGCCAGGTGCGACTGGAGGCGGCACGCGCGCTGGCGGGCCCGTCGGAGCTTCGCCTGTCCGAGGCCGACCGGGCCGCGCTGCGCGCCGCGCTCGACGAGTACCGGGCGGTACAGGCCTACAACGCCGACCGCGGCGAGGGGCACATGAACCTGGCGCTGCTCGAGATCCGGCGCGGCAACGGCCTGCTGGCCGACGATCACCTCAAGCGCGCCATCGCGGTCGACCCGACCTTCGTGCCGGCTTCCGTGCAGCTGGCCGACCTCTACCGGGCGCGCAACGACGAGGACCGCGCCGACGAGATCCTGCGCGCGGCGATCGCGCGCAACCCGGAGTCCGGTCTCGCGCACCACAGCCTCGGCCTGTCGCTGGTGCGCCAGCGCCGGATCGATGCCGCGGTCAAGGAATTCGCCCGCGCCGCCGAGCTCGAGCCGGGCAACGCGCGCTACGGCTACGTGCTTGCCGTCGCGCTGGAGCAGACCGGCCAGCGGGTCGAGGCGCTGAAGGCGCTCGACGCGGTGCTGGCGCGCCATCCCTACGATGTCGACGCGCTGCAGGCGGGCGTCGCCTGGGCGGCGCAGCGCGGCGATCGGCCGAAGGCGCTCGGCTACCTCGCGACGTTGCGCGCGCTGATGCCGGGCGACCCGGCGATCGAGCAGCAGATCCAGCGCCTGCAGCGGCGCTAGCGTCGGCCGGGCGCGCCCGGCCGCCCGCTCAGTCGATGCGTTCCGCCTTCAGCCGTCCCTGGCGGATCGCCTTGACGAAGGTGCGGTAGTCGCGCTGCGCCTGGTCGGCGTAGTCGACCGCGAAGTCGGCGATCGCGTCGTCGAACACCTCGCTGCCGCCGAGGTAGCCGGCGATCATCGCCGGGTCGCCGGACCGCGCGTGCGCCCGGGCCAGCGCCCACGCGCACATCCGGCCGTAGACCTTGAGGTCGTTGGCGTCGAAGCTCTCGACGATCGGGCTGATCTTCATGTCGCGCAGCTGGCGCACGTAGTGCGACCGGCCGTCCAGCCCGTGCGTCCAGCCGAGGAAGAGGTCGCTGGCCGACTGCATCAGTCGCTGGCCCACCACCACCCGCTGGCCGTGGTTCTCGTGCTGGCTCTTGCCGATGTACGGCTCGAGCACCGACGGCACCGCCTCCTTGACCTGCAGGAACAGCGGGTCGTCCGAGTCGGCCATCAACAGCACCACGCCGCACAGGCGGCCGACGCTGCCGACGCCCACCACCTTGAGCGCGAAGTCGCAGAACTCGAAGCGGTTGAACAGCGTGCGCACGTGCTCGGGCAGCGAGTCGCGGTAGGCGGCGAGCGACTCCGAGAAGCGCGTCTCGATGCCGGGCGCCTGCTCGAGCGTCGGGTGGAAGATCAGCGGCGGGTCGTCCTTGATGCGCGGCGTCGTGCCGGTGTGGTCGGCCAGCTTGGGGAACAGGTACTCGGGGACGTTCTTCTCCTCGACCTTCTCGAGGCGCTTGCGGATGATCTCGCGCCGCTCCTCCGACTCCATCGCCTTGATGAAGCGGTCGACGTCGATCGCGTCGTACCAGACGTCGAGCGTGCGCATCTCGGCGTAGTCGGACATGCGCTCGCGGTACGAGCCGGCGGCGGCGCGGGCGGCCTTCACCGACTCGCTCTCGGCCAGCCCGATCTGCCGGCCGGCCACCAGCAGGCTGGCGGCCAACCGCTTGATGTCCCACTCCCACGGCCCCGGCAGGGTCTCGTCGAAGTCGTTGATGTCGAAGATCACCCGGCGCTCCGGCGTGGCGAAGCCGCCGAAGTTGCACAGGTGGGCATCGCCGCAGGCCTGGACGCGGATGCCCGAGACCGGCGTCGAGGCGAGGTCGGCCGCCATGATGTCGGCCGTCCCGCGGTAGAAGGCGAACGGCGACTCCATCATGCGGCCGTGCCGGATCGGGATCAGGTGGTCGAGCCGGCCGTGGTTGGAAGCCTCGAGGATCTCGACGATGTCGCGGCGGTCCTTCGGGGCCTTCCAGTGGGCATGCGCGGTGCGCGGGACCTCCTCGCGCAGCGCCTTGCCGGCGGCGCGGCGCTCGTCGGCGTGCAGGAAGGTCGGTTCGCGGCTCGCTTTCTTCGCCATCGCCCTGTTGCTCCTAGGCGACCTTCATAACAGGCGGGATCTTCCACGTCCCGTTCAGGATCGACGGCGTGGTCTCCTTCGGCCAGTACATCCGAAGCATCGGGATGAACGCGCCCTTGGGCGCCGGCAGCCAGTTGGCTTCCTTGTCGGCGCCCGGGGAGGCGTTCTGGAAGTACAGCGTCAGCGAGCCGTCGGCGTTGTACTTGAGGTTGTTGCGCGGGCTGACCGTGAACTTGTTCAGCGGGTTCGGCACGAACCACCAGCCGCCGTCGACCATGTACATGGTGATCGACCAGAAGGCGTTGACCGGCGGCGTCTGGTCCTTCGGGAAGGTCAGCGTGTAGGCGTTGGCGCCGGTCAGCGTCTGCCCGGTGCTGTCGACCTCCGTGTAGGGATAGACTGCGTCCTTCTGCTGGTTGGCCGGCCAGCCGTAGGCGGCGACGACAGCGCGCTTGAGGTAGTCGGTCCCGTAGGTACCGAGGCCCTTGGTGATGACCCAGCCGTTGATCATCTCGCCCAGGATGTTCTTGTTGGCCTCGATCTTGGCCAGCGCCCGCTTCGGCAGGTCGGCCAGGGCGGCCTGCACCGCCGGGTCGAGCTTCTTGAGGTCGAACGGCTGTCCCGGCACGACGCCAAGCCGCGCCATCTTCGCCACCATCGGCGCGTCGATCGCGGCCGGCGGCGCGGCACGGCCCATCAGGCGGGCCATCATCGCGAAGTAGCCTTGCGTGCCGAGGTCGAGGATCACCTGCTGCGGCTTGTCGGTCATGCTGAACCCGGGGTTCGGGTCCACCGGCGGGGCGACCGGGGTGTAGGGCTTGCCCCAGGCCGACAGCGGCGTGATGCGATACTGCGCCTGCAGCTTGTTGACGGCCTCGTAGTCGGCCTCGGTGCCGTTGGCGTAGGTGCGGCCGAGGATGACCATGTAGCGGGTCGCCATCGGCAGGTGCTTCATGCCGGCCGGCACCTCGCCCTTCCAGCCGGGACCGGTGACGAGGTAGTTGGCGGCCGCGCCGCTGGCGGTGCGCCGGCTCGGCGAGTTCTCGAGGTCATGCATCCACAGGTCGACGATCTCGAACAGGAAGAAGCGGTCGCCCATGTCGGGGTGCGAGAAGACCTGCGGCTCGGCGAGGTCGAGCCACGCCAGCGAGTACAGCGTGTCGGCGTTGGGCGCCGAGACGCCGCGGTAGTCGGCCGGTGGGTAGCGCGGCACGTTGGCGAACTGGTTGAGCGGCGCCTGCAAGGCCCCCTGCGGCTTGGACACGTTGCTCATCTGCACCCGCGTCACCTCGGTGGTGATCAGGGAGTAGCCGTAGATGTACGCATCCTCGGCGATCTGCTGGGCCTCGGCGGGAGACAGGGACTGGGCCGTGGCCGGGCCGGACGCGGCGGCGGCGAGGCCCGACAGGCCCGCGATCGTGACGGTTCTGCGAGAAACGGTCATGGCAATTCCTTCAGCGTTCTCTTTGGTTGGTCGACGTCAGGCGCGCTTGACCGCGGGCGGCGTCCAGGTGCCGTTCAGGATGGACGGTTTTCCTTCGTGCGGCCAGTACAACCGCATCATGAGGATGAACTTGCCGGCCGGGGCGGGCAGCCAGTTCGATTCCTTGTCGGCGCCGGGCGAGTCCTTCTGGATGAAGAGATCGACCGAGCCGTCGGCGTTGGCCTTGAGCGGCTGGCGTGGGCTGATGGAGTAGCGGTTGATCGGGTTGGCGACGAAGAAGTAGTTCGAGTCGTACATCGTGAGCGACCAGAAGCCCTGGGCCGGCGGCAGCTCGCCCTTCGGGAAGCGGATCACGTAGTTGTACGTGCCGACGTAGTCGCGGTCCTCGGCGTCCTTGAGCGAGGTCGGGTAGACCGCGTCCTGCATGCGGTTGGCGCCGAGGCCGATCGCCGTGATGAACGCCCGGTTCAGGTAGTCGGTGCCGTACAGGCCGGTCTTGGTGAAGAAGTTCCAGCCGTTGATGTGCTCGACATGCTTGCTGACCTTGAACTGGAGCATGATGCGGTCGAACGCGACCTGCGGGATGCGCTTGGCGAAGTCCGCGTCGAGCTTGGAGGCGTCGAAGTCCTGGCTCGGCACCAGGCCGATCCTGGCGAAGCGCGCGAGCGCCGGCGCGTCGGCGGTCGACGGCGGGTTGGTCTTCATCAGCTGCGCCAGCAGCGTGAAGTACGCCTTGGCGTCCATCGCGTTGACCTGGTCGCGCACCGCCGTCTTCATGTCGATCGACGGGTCGACCTTGCCGGCCGGCGGCGTGTACGGCTTGCCCCACGAACTGAGCGGCACCAGCTTCACCGCGTCCTGGATCGCGTGGACGGCCTTGTAGTCCTCCGGCGTGCCCGTGCAGTAGATGCGGCCCAGCAGCCACACCATGTTGGTCGGCGACTTGTACTGGACGACGCCCGGCGGCAGCGTGCCGGTCCAGCCGGGACCGGTGATGGCGTAGGTCTGGGCGCCGGTGCCGGTGGTGCGCTTGCCCGGGACCTGGAACACGTCGGTCCAGCCGTCGAGCATCGGGAACAGCGCGTAGCGGCCGGCGAGGTCGGGCAGGCTCAGCACCCACGGCTCGGCGCCGACATCCAGCCATGCCGTCGTGTAGAGCGTGTCGGCATTCGGCGCGGTCACGTCCCGGAACGAGGCGTTGGGGTACTCGCGCATCTTGATCAGCTGGCCCATCGGCGCCTTGGCCGCGCCGGGCGCCTCGACGTTGGTCATGACGCGCCGGGTCATCTCCATGGTCACCAGCGGGTAGCCGAAGATGTAGGCGTCGGTCGCCAGCCAGAAATCCTCGAGCCCCTGCCCGAGGTTGAAGTCGCCGGTGTTGGCGTGGGCGAGGGCGGCGATCGAGGTACCGCCGAGCAGGCCGAGGGCGCTCGCGGTCAGGGTACGGCGGGTGATCATGCGTCGGGTCTCCTTCGACGGTGTCGACGATGCGCCACTTGTAGGCGAACATCGACGCGGCAATTTATCTTTTTGCGACAGGGGTGCCGTTACTTTGTCGACCCGCCGGTCCCGATCCCCCGGTCAAGATCCGCCTCTCCAGGGCCCACCTGCGCAGGGCACCACGCGGGTCGGCAGCCTCAGCGCCTTGCCCCGGGTTCTCCGCGACCTCGGCTGCCCGCTTGCGCCGGTGCTGGAGGACGTCGGCCTGCCGCCCGACCTGTTCGACGACGACGACGCGTCGCTCGGCGTCACCGAGGCGTTCCGTCTGCTCAACCGCGCCGCCGAGCGCGCGTCCTGTCCCCACCTCGGCCTGCTGTGCGGGGCGCAGCATCGGCCCGAGACGATCGGCCTGGCCGGCCGGCTGGCGCAGAACGCGCGCGACGTCGGCAGCGCCCTGCGCGGGCTGGCGCTCAACCTGCACCTCAACGGCCACGTGTTCGTTCCAACGGTGACCGTGGCCGGCGACACGGCGGCGTTCGTCCTGGCCCTGATCGCGGATGTCGACGAGCCGGCGCGCGCGTCGGTCGACCTCGGCTTCGCCGGTGCCTTCTCGATCGTGCGGGCGATCTGCGGGCCGGGCTGGGCGCCGCTCGACGTGCTCATGGTCCACGCGCCGGCCGGCAGCCGCCGGCCCTACGACCGCTTCTTCGGGACCCGGGTGCAGTTCGGCTGCGACCGCAACGCCATCGTGTTCGACCGGTCGTGGCTCACGCGCCCGGTCCATGGCGCCAATCCCGCGACGCTGGCGGCGTTGGAGCGGGAACTGGCGGTGATCGCGCAGGCCAACCCATTGCCGCTGCCCGTGGCGACGCGGCGGGCGTTGCTCGCCTGCCTGGCGCGCGGCGAGATCTCGGTGCGAGCGGTCG